>JAYUVJ010000040.1:0-21342 GCA_043754155.1 Acidimicrobiia bacterium | reverse complement strand
ATTGGGTTGATGATGTGTGTACAGATGATCCGCACTTTGGTTTGCTTCGCAGTGATTGGGATGCCTGGAATGCACGGATGCCAAGCCGTTGGAGTCTTGTGGAAATACAACCGCTAACGAACCTCAATCGAGACGACGTGTTCCGTATTGAACCTCATCGCTCGCAGTTGCGGTTCATTTCGCCCATGGCTAACTCTGCCGCTCACGCGCTGGCTCCAGATCTCGACGACGACGGTGGGCGAATAGTTCCCTGGCCGCGAGTCGTTGTTGCCGATGGGATTGTCGTCGGCTTTGTCATGGTTGCCGACCAAACTGTGACGTTCCCGCATCCCATGCTTTGGCGGTTGCTTATCGACCGCACCCACCAACGTCGCGGCATCGGCTGGAAAGTCCTCGATCTCCTTGCGGACCACTTCCGGGCCGCAGGATGCTCCCAACTTTTGGTCAGCTGGGTCCCCGGCCGCGGCAGCCCCGAACCGATGTACCTCCGCTACGGCTTCATCCCGACCGGCGAAGTAGATGGCGACGAAGTCGTCTCCTCACTGAGTTTGCAATAACAAGCCAGCTCGCATCCGTGTGGCGCAGGCATTTTCCGAAAGCGTTCCACTCTCCTGCCGTCTCGGGGTCTCATCCGCGGTTACGGAATTAAATTGCCAATTCGAGGAGGGTGCGGATTTCGACTTACCACTCAACGGATAAACCTTTGACCTTGCCGACGTACGCCCCAACAAATTCGTCGGCAGAAACAAACGTCAACTTGTGGATAACGGCTTGAGCGATGAGCCCTCGATCAAAAGGGTCTTTATGAATCAGCGGAAGCGTTCCGGCGAATAGTGCAGCATTGCTCTGCAGGGGAAGTTCTGTGAACCCGTAAGCAACGATGGTTTGGTGATAGTCGGCGAGCAGCTCGGCAACTTCTGGCCATCGTCCCATTTCATGTTTGATGCTCATTTCCCAGGCCGACAGACTCGAAACAAATACCCGAGTCGATGGCGACTGTAGCAAGGTGAGAGTTTTCGGCGGAACTTCACTTGGAGCGGAGTCCAGAAAATGCAATACGTGCGTATCGAGTAAAACGCCGTTCGGATTTGCTTCCAATCTAAGAATCCCAGTTTCCAAGTTCTTCTTCGGTCATCGGGGAGAATGCGGCATCTCGCGCTGACGCGGTGAGGGTTTTTGCGTGGCGGCCAAAGATCCGGGGCTGTAGCTCCAGGGCATTCACGGGGACTAACCGCACGAGAGGTTTACCGTGTTTGGCCACCACGATGTCTTCTCCCTCCAAAGCGCGTTGCAATAAATTGGCAAAGTGCGTTTTGGCTTCGTGGATGTTGATGACCGTCACGGGTCTATTTTAGCAGAAAAAGACTTAAAATAACTCCCCGCCTCCGACGAGTTCCGCTGTTCAGCGGTTTGCTGATGGTTCGGGGCTTCCCTTTTCGGCGGTTGTTTCAGAAGCGCTTATCGCTCATCTGCGAGGTAAGGCGGTCGATGAATGGCTAGACGAGTGCGAAGCGCGCCATGGCGGGTTTAGCGAAGACCAATTGAAGGCCACCGCGGCGACTCTTGGGATTCCATATATCGAGCCTTTGGATGCCGAGGAAAAAGCGGCGTGAACGTTGTTCTCGATGCAGGCGCACTCATTGCGATCGATCGGGATAGCCCGCTTATACACGAGCGACCCAGAAGACATCTCTGCGCTGCTTGAGGCGCGACGTATTCCTGCGCAGATCGTGAAAATCTGAGTAGGGCTATTTCCCTGCGAGAACAATGCGGGTTTGGTTTTCGAATTCGCGGACGTGGCCTTCGATGAGTTTGGCTGCCGCGTCGCCGTCGCCGGCTCGTAAGGATTCGAGGATGGTGCGGTGTTCAGCGAGGGCGGAAACGAGATCGGCTTGGTCGCGAACGTAGCGGTGCCAGAGGCGCTCGGCTTGGCAGTAGAGCATGTCGAGGGTTTGGGTGAGAAACCGGTTGTCGGCGGCGGCCCATACTTGTTCGTGGCAGATTCGATCGGCGGCCAACAATTCTGACCAGGGTGCGTCGGGGCCCAAAGCAACCGCGTAATCCAAAGCCAATGACATCGCGTCCCAGTGCTCGTCGCGACCACGTTCGGCAGCTAGTCGGTGTACATAGGGTTCCAGGATCGAGCGGCTTTCGAATACCAGGGCAAGATCACCCAATTCGATCTGGGAGACGAACATTCCGCGGCGGGGGATTACTGCCACGAGTTGATCGCGCTGCAAACGATGCAGGGCCTCGCGGATCGGCGTCCGCCCAATACCGGTGCGCGTCTGAAGGTCTTCTTCGTTTATAACGGAGCCGGGCGCGAGTTCTAAGCGCACGATGAAGCGCTTGATTTGGACGTAGGCAGAGTCGCTCAGCGATGAAGTTCCGATGGCGAAATCCTATCTGGTGATATATCTTCTGTACATGAGCAATTCCGCAACAGCGCCCACCGACGCGCCCGTCGACCAAAAAATCTCCACCGGCAACGTTCCAGCGAAGGCTAAGTGTGTCGTTATCGGCGCCGGCATCGTAGGAAACTGCCTGGTAGGACACCTTGCCGCCATGGGATGGACCGATATGGTCCTCATCGACAAAGGCCCGCTACCCAACCCCGGCGGTTCCACCGGCCACGCTTCGAACTTCATTTTCCCCACCGATCACAACAAGGAAATGGCGCTGCTGACCCTGGATTCCCAGCAGCAATACATCGATTTGGGCGTAAACGGCACCTGCGGTGGTATCGAGGTTGCCCGTGAGCCACAGCGCCTCGAGGAGTTCAAGCGCCGCATGACTTCGGCTAAATCGTGGGGCATTGAAGCCTCGCTGATCACGCCCGCCGAAGTGAAGGCCCTCGTGCCATTCATTAACGAAGACATCATCCTCGGTGGTTTCTACACCCCGAGCGTTTCCGTAGTTGACTCGCTGCGCGCTGGCACCATCATGCGTGAGCGTGCCGTTGATGCCAACGCTTGCACCGTGTTCGCCAATACCGAAGTGATGAGCCTTGAAACCGAAAACGGGGCCATCAAAGCCGTTGTTACCAACAAGGGCCGCATCGAAGCCGAGTACGTCGTGATTGCCTGTGGCGTATGGAGCCCCCGTATCGCCGAGATGGCTGGCGCAAACATTCCGCTCACCCCGGCTGTGCACCAAATGGCCGACGTTGGACCAATCGAAATCCTGCAAAAATCCGGCAAAGAAGTGGCTTACCCGATCGTTCGCGATATGGATACGTTCTGCTACGAGCGCCAATCGACGGGTTCCATGGAGGTTGGTTCCTATGCGCACCGACCAATCCTTATGCGCCCAGACGATATTCCTTCCATCGAGGAATCAGCTCTTTCCCCAACTGAACTTCCGCTGACGTATGACGACTTCGATCCGCAAATGGAACAAGCTCTCGAATTGATGGGCGAAATTCTGGACACTGCCGAAATTCGCTACGCCATTAACGGTTTGCTTTCCCTCACCCCAGATGCCATGCCCGTCCTGGGCGAAACCGTCGAAGTGAAGAATCTCTGGTCGGCCGCTGCGGTATGGATTAAGGAAGGCCCCGGCATCGCCAAGATGGTCGCCGAGTGGATGACCTATGGCTACCCCCATGTTTGTGATCCGCATTCCTCGGATATCAGCCGTATGTACGCACACGAAAAGACCGTGCACCATATTGAGGCCCGCTGCAACGAGCACTTCAACAAGACCTATGGCATCGTTCACCCCCGTGAGCAGTGGGGATCGGAGCGCAATATGCGTCGCTCGCCGTTCTTTGCTCGTGAAGAAGCACTAGGTGCAACGTTCTTTGATGCCCGTGGTTGGGAACGTCCACAGTGGTACTCATCGAACGCTGGCTTGATGGCCAAGTACCCCGAGGCCTGCGTTGAGCGTGAGCACGAGTGGGACGGCCGTTGGTGGTCACCAATCATCAACGCTGAGCACCTGCAGATGCGTGAAACGTGCGGCATGGTTGACCTCACCGCCTTCAACGAATTCGATATCACCGGCCCCGGTTCACTCGAATTCATGCAGAAGATGACCGTGAACAACTGCGACGTTGCCGTTGGCCGTTCCATCTACACTCCGCTGCTTACCCCAGCCGGTGGCTTCCGTGGTGACCTCACCATCATGCGTTTGGGCCTTGAGCACTTCCGGATCGTTACCGGTGCCTTCGACGGTGGTCGTGACAACTACTGGTTCAACCGCCATATGCCCACCGACGGTTCGGTTCGCTTCGAAGACAAATCCGGATCGATCTGCACCATTGGTCTTTGGGGCCCCAACGCCCGCAAGGTAGTAAGTGGGCTTACCGAAACCGACATGTCCAATGAAGCCTTCCCATACGGTGCCGTAAAGGAACTATTGATTGATGGCATTCCTTGCACCCTGTTTCGTATCTCCTACGTAGGCGAATTGGGCTGGGAGATCTACACCAAAATGGAGCACGGCCTTCGCCTCTGGGACACCATTCACGCTGCTGGTCAGGCCCACGGAATTATCCCCGTCGGCATGGGCGTGTACGCGGTCACCGCTCGTATCGAAAAGGGCTACCGCCTGATGGGCGCTGAGCTCGAAAGCGAATACAACCCAGTTGAGGCTGGTCTCGATCGTGCCAAGGTGAAGTCGGCCGACTTCATTGGCAAAGAGGCGTACCTCAAAGCTCGTGCCGAGGGTGCTTGTGCGAAGCTCTGTACGCTTACCATGAACTCGCAGATTTCTGAGAGTGGCATCAAGCGTTATCCAACCGGTGGCAACGAGCCCATCCTCACCCTCGCCGGTGACCGTATCCTCGATACCAAGGGCCGCGTTTCGCGGGTAACTGCTGCCAGCTACTCACCATCGCTCGGCACCTTCACGCTGAATGCCTACCTGCCGACGGATATTGCCGTTGAGGGTGACCAACTCCAAGTTATGTATATGAACGAGATGTACCCCGTCACCGTCGCCCGGGTTGGAGCAAAGCCATTGTTTGACCCCGAAGACGCCCGGATGAAGCTCGCCTAATTTGGACTTGTCGGCTGGCCTTTACTTATTAGTGGGGTGCGGCCAGCCGACGTTGGTTCGCTCGGAACCAGTGCAGCAGATTCTTGTTGCACTCCTCAGGACCGCCCGCCGTCAAGAAGTGCTACGTGTACCGATGAATCTCTGCTGTCGCTAACAGCGCAACCGAAGCATCACCCCTCAAGAGAACGAAGCCATCATGCGCATCCTCGTTTGTATTAAGCGTGTCCCGGCCCCGGGCGCTCGCATCAACATCACCGACGATGGGCAATCCGTCGACACTGCATTCCTAGGGTTCACCATGAGCCCGCACGAAGAGTGCGCCGTGGAAGAAGCGGTTCGATTGGCGGCGCTGCACAACGGCGAAGCGACCGTGCTCACGCTTGGCCCCGGTGAAGCCGAGGAACAACTTCGCTACGCAGCATCCATAGGTATCAAGAAGGCAGTACTTCTGCCCACGGATGGCAGCGACTGGGATCCTCAGCGCACTTCTGCCTCCATTGCGTCGGCCATTAAAGGTATTGAAGCAACCGACGGGGCCTTCGACATCATCCTGTTCGGCAACGAATCGGCCGACTCCGGTGGATTTCAAGTTGGCATCCGAGTGGCCCACGCCCTCGACCGCGCCATCGTGAACGGCATCAAGGGTATTGAAATAGACAGCGCCGCCGGAACCGTAGAAGCTAAGCGCGCAGTTGATGCGGGCTTTGAGGTGTATAAGATGAGCTTGCCGGCCATCTTCGGTGTGAAGGAAGGCATTAACCTACCTCGGTATCCAACGATGAAGGGCCGCCTCGATTCGAAGAAGGTCGTCGTCACCTCGGTTACCCCCGATGCGCTCGCCGGTGGACAAAGCCTCAAATCACTGCGCCGCCCCATGGAAACCGCCAGCAACACCGTCATCCTTGGTCACGGTCCAGAAGCCGCTTCGGCTGTTGTCGATATGCTCGCAGAACTCGGAGTCCTCTAATGCTGTTAGTACTTGTAGAACACGATCGCGGCGTACTGGCCGAAGCAAGTCTTGAAGCGCTGACGGTGGGCAGCACACTCGCTGCTCAACTCAGCATCCCGTTCGCCGCCGTGGCATTGACAGATGCGCTGATCAACATTGAATCGGTCTCTGAAGCTTGCGCTGCTTATGGTGTTGCCGAGCTCCATGCGGGAACCCACGCGATGTTGGCTGATTTTGGTCCTGAAGCATGGGGTTCCGCGCTTGCCCAGGTCGCCGCAGCAACCAATGCTGCGGTAGTTCTGGCCACGGGAACCGATCGTGGGAACGAAGTATTGGCCCAGTTTGCCGCCCGTGCCGATTTGCCTTTTGTAGCCAACTGTTTGGAAATCACACCAGGCTTACTAACGACCGATGCCTGGTCAATAACCCGTTCCCGCTGGGGTGGGTCATTATTGGAAGAAGGATCGCTTACGGCATCGGTACGTGTGCTTAGTATTGCTCATCACGGAGTTGAAGCAATCGCTGCTGAGGTTGCGTCCTCGCCGGTTGTTGCAACTCACGAAGTTGCAATTGAGCCCGCCTTCGCCCGAACGGTTGTCGCTGATCGAGTTGTTCGCACATCCGGCCTCACTCTGTCGACGGCCCGCGTGGTGGTTGGTGGCGGACGGGGAGTGGGTTCACCCGAGGGCTTTAGCGTTCTCGAAGACCTCGCTGAGGCACTCAACGGGATGGTGGGTTGTTCGCGAGCGGTTACGAACAACGGTTGGCGTCCCCATACCGACCAAGTTGGGCAAACAGGCACTCGGATCGCTCCAGACATTTATTTGGCTTGCGGAATCTCTGGAGCTATCCAGCATTGGGTGGGAGCCATGGCATCCAAGAAGATTTTGGCCATCAACACCGATCCTGAAGCGAACATGGTTTCGCGCGCTGATTATGCGGTCATTGGCGACCTTCACACAGTGGTCCCCGCTATTGCCGCCGAAGTTCGCCGCCGCAAGGGTTAAGGGCTGCTTGCTCTGCAGTGGCTCTTGCAGTTGACGTGATCCGAGGTACGGAGCCGGGAATCTAGCGCTGCGCTCTAAATCCGACCGAAAATGGGTTGTTTTCCTGGTAGGAGGGGTGATTCAGTTAGTTTTCCCTAAAGCTTTTCTCAAGGAACGTTACATAAGCGCCGAACTAGTTCACGTGAAACGACTTGTAATAGCGCTGTACCTTACGTCGGTTTTGGTGATGGCATCGGCCTACTTCATGTTGAGCCCTACGCCACTAAGCAAACTGGCCCTTTATAACGGGGTGGGTCTCCTCAGTTTGCTCGGGACAATCGCTGGCATACGACGTAACAGGCCGACCCATCGGGCTTCTTGGGTGTTGTTTGCGCTGGGTCAAGCATCGTTTCTCACTGGCGACGTTCTTTATTACTGGCTTGAAACCCATAGCGCGAGTGTTCCCGTCCCGTCGATAGCCGATGGGTTCTACTTATCGATGTACCCATTGGTTATCGCAGGGCTCGCCCTGAAAATTCGAAAAAGTTCGACAGGAACAAAGGATTGGGCCGGGCTCATTGATGCGGGGATTTTCGGTATTGCCGTATTTTCTGTCCTTTGGGTTTTGGTAATGGATAGCTATGTGCCCATTGCCGGTCGAGCAACGACAGAGCGGATCATTTTGTTGCTCTATCCAGTAATGGATCTTGCCGTGCTTTTCATGGCGATTCGGCTGGCGGTGGTAGTACACCGGGCAAATAAATCTCTCACCTTAACGATCGTGGCGCTGGGTTTCCTCGTAATCGCCGACGGTCAGTACGGAATGCGGAACGCTTCGGGCTCATTCCAAACGGGCAGCATTGTTGATGCCTTCTGGCTCGCATTTTATGTCTGCTTTGCCTTGGCTGCGCTGCATCCATCAATGGCTCAGGAACTCCAGTCCGATTCAAATCAGTTTGCCCGCATAACGAATTTGCGGTTGGTGTTGATGTTCCTCGCCACGCTTACCGTGCCCTTCATTGACTTGCTATGGGGCGATCAAAGCGATCGTTTTGTGACACTGATTAGTTCAGCCTTGCTGTTCGCCCTAATGCTTGGTCGTGTTCTTGGACTAGTTCGCACCGTGGAGCAGGGCCGAGAGTTGCTCCATGCCGAAGCACGCCAAGACCCGCTTACAGGTTTGGCCAACCGCACCCAGTTTAGCGAACGAACCCTTCTTGCTCTGAAGGCGGGTGCCAGCTCAATGGCCGTCCTTCTTATCGACTTGGACGACTTTAAGACGGTGAATGACAGTTTGGGCCACGAAGCCGGCGACCAAGTCCTAAGAGAAGTTGGGGTTCGAATTCGCCGATGCATTAGAGAAACCGACATCGCCGCTCGGCTTGGCGGCGATGAGTTCTCGATTCTGATCACAAAGACCATTGACGCTCAAGACGCCGCAAACACAGCTTCACGTGTCATCCGAGCGTTGGCTGAGCCCATGATGATCTTGAATCGTCAAATTCGGGTTGGTGCGAGTGTGGGTGTGGCCTTGCAGACCGCGGAACACTGTGATGCACAGACGCTTCTGCGCGGGGCTGATGTCGCAATGTACCAAGCCAAGCGGCAGGGAAAAGGGCGGTACGCCTATTTCGAGCAACACCAGTACACAGAAATTCTTGAACGCCTCAGGTTAAAAGATGACCTTGAGCTGGCAATCGAAAACCATCAATTCGAAGTCTACTTTCAGCCGATCCTCGACACCGACTCGGCCGTGGTGCGCTCCGTGGAAGCACTTGTTCGTTGGAATCATCCCGAACGCGGTTTGATCTCGCCGGTTTTGTTCATTCCGATTGCTGAGGAAACCGGTCAGATCAACTTGATTGGACGTTGGGTGCTCAATGAGGCATGTAGGCAGGTTCGGCTTTGGCAGCTGCAAATCCCGCACTGCCGGGAGCTTCGAGCCAGTGTGAACCTTTCTGCTCGTCAGCTTCATGATCCTGAACTTTTGCGACACATCACCGAGGCCCTGCGTACATCGGGACTGGCACCCGAGTATTTGACACTCGAAGTCACCGAATCACTTTTGGTCGCCGACAGCAATAGTACGCGTACATTGCAACAACTCACAGCTCTGAAGGTCAAAATTGCTATTGATGACTTTGGGACCGGCTATTCATCGCTTAGCTACCTTCACTCCTTTCCGGTAGACACCATAAAGATCGATCAGTCATTTGTGCAAAAACTTGGTGAGTCGGCCACGTCGCATGCTCTGGTCCGAACGGTCATCGATCTAGCGCGAGCCGTTGGTGGCACCACCGTTGCCGAGGGCGTGGAAACGCAACTACAGCTGGACATCCTATCGGAACTGCAGTGTGATCTGGTCCAGGGCTATCTCTTTTCTCGCCCTGTCCCGGCCGAAGAATTCGCTGAGTTGCTAACTCGCCGAAATCGTAAGGGACAAATCCCGCCCTTGCCGATAAAGAATTCACTGACCAGAAGTGACCAGCAACATGGACTTAGCATTGAAGTGCTCCAAGGTCTTCGGCAGGTAGAGCGAATTGTTCCTCTGTTGGAGGCTTTCCATGCCCGAGTCGGTGCGCCGGTAACTGCCCGTTTGCCGTGGTTGTCTTCTTGGTTCAAACTGCATCCCGAAGCTGAGCTGATTTGCATCGTGGTCCGATCAAGTTCAGGTGAACTCGAAGCTGCGGCGCTCTTAGGTAAACAGCGAGTGGGTGAGCGAATCCGACTATTTTCCTTTAATAATCAAATGGCCAACGTGGCCAGTATCTTTGCTTCCAATCCGTATGCGGCGGATCTTTTGGCCGGTGCAATTTCTGACGTTGTTCAAGCCTCCAAAGGTGATTGGTCCCTTGACCTTCACCAAATTGTCGGAACCAATGACGTTGCTGATGCAATGGGCAAATATTTGCCGTCGTTAATTCGAGAGACACAACTGAGCGTCCCTCAGGTATTGCTAACGCCCGGAATAGACCTTGCCAGCTTGCTGAGCAAAAACATGCGCAAACATTTGCGGCAAGCTCACACCCGTCTTGCTGACCGGTCCAGCGAATGGCACGTCGACTTTCATCGTGAATCAGAAAAAATTATGGCCCTACTTCCCGAAATCGAAGAGATTCATATCGGCCGTGACCATGCACAAAGGAACGTGTCGGATCTGGATGACACCTTGGAGCTGAGGTTTTGGCAGGAGACTATCGTTACTCATACGTATACAGATGAGTTAGAAGTTGCCACGCTTACCATTAACGGCTCAATTGCCGCCTACGTCATCTCGTTAATTGACGGCAACTCGTATCGCGTTCTTGATGGTCGCATGAATGGATCGTTTGCCGAGTTTTCGCCGGGGCGCATCTTGGAAACAGCAACGCTGGAACGTGTGATCAACGACAACAGCTTTGCAACCTTTGATTGGATGACCGGTGTTGCTCCCGAAACAATTTTGGCTGCAAATTTCTGGCAGCCACGCGTGACGTTGCATGCCTCGTCCCTTAACGCCGAGTTGCATGATCTTGTGAATGCAAAAAGTACCTCGACTGCAAAATCTCACATGGTGCTCAAGGGGTCTTAGATCCCTAAAAGAACGAGTATTGGCAGGCCAAGCTTCTATGGAACTCCCATTACTCCTCGCTCTCGAGTCTGTCCTCACCTGGGGCGCCTGCGACTTCTTTAGCGGTTAGCGATGAGAAGTGCCATAGCGGTAATTGCACCATTGTTTCGCAGATAGTTGGTCTCGTTGGGTCTTTTGTGAATCAATGGACCGACTCGCCTGGTCGAATGATGCGTAATCTAGGGCGCGAGGTAGGCGCTGTATCTTTGGCCAGCCCACCGGCCTCGACCAGCCTTATTAACAGGTCATCGCTGTAGAGCAGCTCAAGGCGTTGTGCCTCCAGGGCAACCACATCGGCAAGGTTTCCAGCACCTGAATCGAAAGGTGCTGAAGTGCGCCGGGTCTGACGGGTAAAGGAGTGCGAATCCATTAGGTCAGCCTTCTTTGCCGCTCGTTGTGCCGCCCAAAGAAACCTATGCGACAACGGCTGTTTGTCGATTTGGGCGCCGCTTATCCCGTTTACCTGTGTGGGGATGTCGCGCCACCAGATGGTGACAATTTCTGATCGGTTCCGTGACCTTCGTGACGATTTTCCAGACCCTGACAATTCGCCAGAGCCAGTGCCCACGGTTGGTTCTTCTTGATCTTGCGGCTTTGTCATAGTTGTGAATTCGATTCGAGGGATGCCGCCAATGCAGGTATACCGACGGCTTCAGAAACGATAAGCGCGCTAAAGAGCAAGTTGTCGTCGGTTGAGCCAGGAAGGTGGTGCTTGGTAACCGCGGTGCGCACGGTGGGTTCGCTGGCACCCGAGCTCAACGCCAGCGCGCCAGCATGCTCGTTGGCTAATTGCACGGCAAGGCTCAGAGCGGCGGGCCCGGTGGAACTCTGATGAACACCCAACGGACCGTGAACCACGAATCCTCCGCGATCATTGAGCTCAATAGTTGCTTGGGCCGTTCGGGCCACAACTCCAGTTGCCGCGCCAACGGCGTTTGCTACCTCGCAGTGCGGCGGGAAAACCACCTCGCAGTTCAGACGTCGCCCGACCTCTTGGTAGAAAACCTGCACCGGTCCCCCCACCGCCACCACGGCAACCGCAGGGGTGATGCGAATTGCTGCGAACCCCATAGTGGTGTTTCCGGCAGCAACGGAGGCAACAATTGGATTGGAACGGGCTTGGGGGCCAAGGGCTACGATGGCCACTTCCTCAGCTGAGCGACTAACCGTTACTCCCCAAATGGATTGGCAGAGGGCCTTCACGCTTTCTTCGGAGGGTGCGCGCATGGTTTGTAAGCGCGCGTAGATAGAGGCTCCGAGATAGGCGCCTTCGGTGGACCAGTTCTTCTGTAGGTCGAGTACGTGCGCGGCGTCTGATGGTGTGAGTGCGCAAAGGACAAGCTTCCCGGATTTGACCAACTTCGCCACCGTTCGTGCACCACCTGAGGACTTCAGCACGTGGCGAGCAGAAATAGGCCCGCTAGCTACAAGAGTAAGAACTTCCTTCTCCCGAACGCCCATGAATTCGAGGTCGGCCGAATCCTTTTGCATTGTAAGTGCGCTTGGTATTTGCGATGAAATGGAAGCAATAGTTCCAAACGGAAGCACGAGAAATTTGCCGTGCAGTGAACTCACCTCGGGATCGGCAAGGTCGGAGGCAAGCATCGTCAGCACCTTGGGAAACCGAGCGGCAAGAAGCGATAGCGGAACCACGCGTTGTGGAGCAAGCGATACATCCATACGTGCACCTAGTACTACTTCACTATCGCCACCTAGCCCTACCGTGGTTACGTCAATCGCTCGTACTGTTGTGCGCCAACCGCCAACCTCGGCGCCGTCGGGAGCTGTACGGGGACGCCCGTCAACAAACAATCCAAGATCGGTTGTGGTTCCGCCCATGTCGGAGAGGATGAAATCACTCAGGCCACTGAGCCAGGCTGCGCCTACCATTGAAGCCGCCGGACCCGAGAGAACCGTCTCGATCGGCCGTAAGGCCACGGTGGCGGCAGAAGCTAAGGTGCCATCGCCGCGCACAACCATCAACGGACAGTCGATCCCTAACTCGGCCATCGACTTCTGTACCGCCGCAACCAAACCCGAGATGCGAGCGACGAGCCGTGCATTCAACACTGAGGTAAGCGCACGGCGTGGAGCGTCGAGCGTTGAACTGAGCTCGGAAGAAAGTGTTACCGGTCGGCCAAGGGCTTCCAGTGCCGCAGCTGCAGCGAGTTCATGGGCGGGATTGCGCACGGCGAACTGCGAAGCAACGGCGAACGCCTCGACCGGTAAGTTCTCAACAGCAGCACGTAACGCCAAAGTATCAAGCGCGCAGAGTTCATTGCCGTTGTGATCGTGACCGCCAGGAACACAAACGATAGGAAGATCAGGAAACGCTTTAGCGATCCCGGTGCGCGTGACCATATCGGCATCGAACCCAATGAGCACCACGGCGACCGCACCACCGTGTCCTTCAACAACGGCATTGGTAGCCAAGGTCGTCGAAACGGAAACAAGCGCGATGTCTTCGGGATGAATAGCTCCGGGAAGTTTTGCTACGGCCAGGGTGATGGCCTCGGTTACTCCTACGGCAAGATCGCCTTTGGTGGTGAGAGCCTTTGCCGTTGCCACCACGGTTCGGGTGTCAGTTCGCAATATTGCGGCATCGGTGTAGGTGCCACCCGTGTCAACGCCCAGCAGGTAGGTGATCATGGCTTCAGACACCACGGGGGATCGGCGGATAATTGCACGTTTCAAGGTTAATCGTTCAGTCGCTGGTATCAGGTTGCCCCGAATTTCGGGCCGGTGAGTTTGATCCGGAAACCCAGCGACCTCGGAAACGCTGGAGCAGTGAAGGAATGGGAGTGCCCTCTACGCTTGCTTTGGAGGAGATGTCGGTGAAATTCTCAATAGCAGGTTCGGTTGCTCGAAGCCCGCAGGCATAGGCCAAGACCGGGATTGGCGGCTTCGCCAATCGATTGAACCCAAACAACATCTGAGCGTTTCGTTCCAACAATCCGCCAACGCTGTAGCCACCAAGCCCGGCAACCGCAGCTCGTTCCGCCACCACCTGTGCCGCGTGGCCTACCTCAATCAGCGCGAACCGGCCACCACGTTCACCGTACTTTTCCACCATGGCCGATGGGTCCACACAAAAGAACACGGTTACTGGCGGTTCATGCTCGACCCCTGAACCCAGTGACTCTTTCCAGTCGTCCCAGGTTGGCAAATCAGCAATCCAACCGAGAGCGTGGGTGTCAAAGTGGTAGACCGCTATGTGACGGGGCATCTCGGAAACGTGAGCTACCGCAACTACAACCTCTACCGGATACAGCCCACCTGCGGAGGGAAACGAACGGTGACCATCAGACTCTGCTGCGAAAGCTGCCAGAAGCGATCCAAGTTTTTGGGGATCCATTGCTGCCGACGAAAACTCGCGAGTACTTCGTCGATCAGCGAGGAGGCGTTGGTGTGCGTCTGAAGGTTTGTGCAGCGCACGATCGGCGCTTGCCGTGTCCAGTGTGCGAAGTTTCTGGCTAGGAAGGTAGGAGCGAACTTGGTCGGCAAATTGCAATGCGTTGTAGCTGTGCAGTTCGCTGGCCTTGGTGAAATCGTCGAAGTATGGAGCAGGCGACGGGTTTTGCTCAGATGTCATGCTCAGCCCAGAGGGTGGGGGAATGGGCTGGGGAAGGCAGTGTGTGAATCGAGGTTGGGAAATCGAAGTCTCGATAGTGCGGCGGTTCCGCCGAGGTAGGGCCATCGATGATCGGGGTTGACCGATACCAGCCCGGGAACCAGCACTCGGGATACATGGACGCCGAGGTCGCGAACTTCAGGAATAGTTACGTCGATGGCAAGTACGGAGAGGTTGTGCCGTCCGAGTTTCCCCACGGCCTCGTCGATTCGTTGGTGTGCGTTGCCGGGGGTGGCAAAGGTTGGGTCAGTTCCTAGCCGCTGGAGCGCATCTGGTTTGTGCGGATCTGGTTCGGAAGGAAGTGGCTGTGTTTCGATCCCTTGGAGAAACGGCACATTCAACCAGTCTTGCGGGCGGGTTGAGTAGTAGAGCGCGTGATCTTCAAACGTTGTTACCGCATTGGCCGATTCGTAGGTGTGCAGGCGATCGAAGGCCATCTGTACGCCCACGAAAACTGTGGCCTGGCTCCATTCCAGAAAGGCCTTCTCGATGGCCGCTGCATACGTCGGTCGACAGGCAGCGCCAAGTCCAATCCGAGGCCGGCCTCGCCACGGCAGGGTTCCGCATACGGCCACAGTTGGCCAAGGGCTGTAGGCCGGAGTGAGATCAAGCACCCAAACTTCGGCTCCGAGGTGGGTAATGCGATCAGATAATGCCTGAGGGAGTGCCGACCGGTTCGGTGAGAGCCCGTGGAGCCACGCCGTCATCAGCGCATCGCGTTCTATGACCTCCTGCAGGCCCCGTTCGATTGCATCAGCTCGACTCGGTCCGGCGGCCAAACCGTTAGATGTGGCGATGGCTTCGCCTTGTGGGTCACTCAAACTGGCCAGCGAACGGGGGACGCCAACGTGGGCTCCGTCGCCAAGACGAGTAGCGCTAATGAAGGTCGGTGGAACGCTTGGTAGCCACGGACACGATTCCTCGGCTTGCTGTTCGGTGGAGAACAGGGAGAAGGCATCATATGTATACGTAGCAATATTTTTGGTATTGGCTAGCGCCGGCAGTGGATGTGCAGCTGCAGAGTAGCGCTCCAGTCCTTCGCCGATTGCTGCGGTGGCAGAGGAATCACGGTCCCACCCAACACCCCCGGAAACACCGTAAGGACTGCGAACGCTGGCATGAAAAATGCCAGGCACATCAGCCAGGGATATAGGAATGTGTTCGGGGGCGGCAACAATCCCGAGGCGATTCCCTGCTCCTCGGTGAAGAAGTTGTTTCACAAATCAGTCGATGGTGGAGCGTCGTTGGTGGGTGGGATGTAGTTAGGAAATGCCGGAAACGGGTTTGATGGATCAGACGTGGAGGTAGTTGTTGCGGTCGTCGGTGATGGGATGTCTTCGATGCCTGTCCAAACCGTAGTATTAGTCGTTGCTGCTGGGGTGTTGGCTGATGAGGTGTTGGTTACGGAAACTTCGGGGACTGGGTGCATGGCCGAAGTGCCCTTTTGGCGATGGGCCATGGCCACAGTTTTGTCGACGCCCCGAAATCCTCGTGAGTTGCCAATCAGGTATGGCACAAACAGTGCGGCAAGCTGGCCGAAGATGACGAACCCGATGGAAAAGAGCTCTCCAGCGAAGCAAACTCCGGCGATAAGGCTGAACACCACGCACTCCGTGGCCACGTCTTTGGATTTGCGAGTATCTCGGCTGGCCTTTCCGGTGAGAAACATCATGAGCCCCGTAAAAATGGCTATGTAGACGACGGTGCTTGGAATCAGGCCGACCGAACCGATGTGGAGCATGCCAAAGAGAACACTCGAAATGGTGGAGGCGACCATAGGGGTGAAAAATCCTGCGAATCCAAACCAGAACCTGCGAACGACCGGGTCATTTTGCTTGCGCGTTTCAGCGGTAAGCATGGCTGAGGAGTAAGCCAGCGTCGAAAAGGTAGTCACTAGACAGCAACAGCAACAGCAACATGTTGGCGTGGCCACGACGAGGTCTTGATCCACTCTGTCAAATTGGCCAGGTACACGCACGAGCTCGATGCGCCGGATCGCAGGAGGAAGCATTGTGGTTGTGGTGCTCATCGGCTATCACTTTCTGAACATCGTTGACAAGGGGTTGTCTTCAGCAACGTGTCGGTTGCAGTATGCCAAGTGCGCGTATCGATTTGACGGACCTTGCCCACAAGAATCGAACTTCCTTGTTGCCACTTGAGAATTTCGTCGAGCGCTAGGGCGGCCAGCAATTCCGGTTTCTGTGAAACGTTAGGTACGGGAGGCGGAGCAATTTCGGCCCATCGATCGGCCAGCCTGATGGTGAGGCACTGTAAGCAAGCGCTCATTCCGGGAACTACGACCGGTCCAATGGAAATGGTGTGATGGAACGATGCATCGAGGAACAGGTGAGGAATCTTGGCGAGAAACTGGGTGGAAGTTAGTAAGTCGTTATAGGAACCACCGCAGCGAATGACTATGGCCAGATCGAAGTCGAAGTCGAAGTCGAATTTGGATCCGGTTTCGGTTTCGGGATTTTCGCTGTCAGCGAAGTGTAAGTGGTCGCGCTTGATCGATAGGAGTGCCTGTAGCGCAGGCTCAGCGGCCGTGCCAACTGCCATGGCAAACACGCGAAGCGGCGTTACGTTGGCTGTAGGGCCAGATGTAATGGCGCCAAGCAGTCGGAGCTTTTCGAGCGCGATTTGCGTCGCGGGTGGTGCAGTTTCGAGGGCTTCGAAGGAGTCTGTGATCCAAGCATCGAGCAGAGGGGCTGCCTCTTGGGCGTTGAAATCGCTAAGCCCGAATCGTTCATCGTCTCCTGCTTCGGCCAATAACAGGTTTTGTTGCTCGTCCCAACGGAGCGACCAATTGGCGCTTCGGCAACTTTGTAGCTTCACGACCCAAACCCTACAGGATGCTCCAACTGAATTGAGCAATCGCTTAACTCGTGGGTTGGACCGAGATGTCTAGACGCTTGAAGTGCGTGATGATGAGTTGGCACTCGACCATGCGAATTTTTACGACAGAAGGGCCAAGAACAAAGAACGTTGCTTGGCAGCCAGCAAGAATGGGGACATGAGTTCTGAAGCGCCCATCTCTGAAACCTCGACCGCTGGGGAGAAGTGGGATTACATCATCGTTGGCGGCGGCTCGGCGGGCTGCGCCCTGGCGAACCGGTTATCGGCTGACCCAAACAATAAGGTCTTGGTTCTCGAAGCGGGGCGCCCGGATTACAAGTGGGACATCTTCATTCACATGCCCGCTGCGCTTACGTTTCCGATTGGTAGCCGGTTATATGACTGGAAATACGAATCTGAACCCGAACCGCACATGAATGGTCGACGGGTTTATCACGCTCGCGGCAAAGTGCTTGGTGGTTCTTCGAGTATCAACGGGATGATCTTCCAGCGCGGTAATCCGCTCGATTATGAACGGTGGGCTGCTGATCCAGGCATGGAACAGTGGAGTTACGCCAACTGTCTCCCGTACTTCAAACGCATGGAAAACACCTTGGCCGGGGGCGACGAACACCGAGGCGATGCGGGTCCACTCACTTTGGAGCGTGGGCCAATGAAGAATCCACTCTTTGCCTCGTTTCTGGCTGCGACTGAGCAAGCTGGTTACCACCGCACCGCCGACGTGAATGGCTACCGCCAAGAAGGGTTCGCGGCCTTTGATCGCAATCTCGTTCGCGGGCGTCGCTTAAGTGCTGCTCGGGCTTATCTGCACCCGGTCATGAAGCGACCGAACCTCACGGTAAAGACCAGCGCACATACAACCCGTGTGGTGTTCGAAGGAAGCAAAGCTGTTGGCGTTGAGTACAAGACCATCAGCCTGCCCAAGGACATGGTGGCCGAAGCACGTAATCAGATTGCCAAGAAGCTTCCGAAGATCTTGGGTAAACTTGCCTCGTTGCTGGCCGCGGATAGCTCAGGCGAATCGAACTCCTCGGGAACGCATATGGTGCGGGGCAAAGAGATCATCATTTGTGGAGGCGCCATCAATTCACCGCAACTTCTGCAGCTTTCTGGTGTCGGCAATGCTGCGGAGCTAAATGCATTGGGTATCGAATCGGTGGTTGACCTTCCGGGTGTGGGGGAAAACATGCAAGACCATCTCGAGGTCTATGTCCAGCACTCTTGCAAAGAACCTATCTCGATGTCGCCCGGGTTGAAGTGGCGTAACCGGCCGTGGATTGGCTTCAAATGGTTGTTCTTCCGCAAGGGCCCCGGAGCAACAAACCATTTTGAGGCCGGAGGCTTTGCCCGCAGCAATGACACCGTGAAGTATCCAAACCTGATGTTTCACTTCTTGCCCATTGCTGTCCGCTACGACGGTTCTGCTCCCGAGGGTGGCCACGGATACCAAGTGCACGTAGGGCCGATGTACTCCGATTCGATGGGTTCGGTAAAGATCACTTCGAAAGATCCCTTTGCCAAGCCGGCTTTGCGGTTCAATTACCTTTCTACAGAGACGGATCGCAGCGAGTGGGCCGAAGCGATCAACATAACTCGCAAGATCTTGTCGCAACCAGCCATGGACCGATACAACGGAGGCGAGATCTCTCCAGGGCCATCGGTTTCTACCGAAGCCGAGATCCTCGATTGGGTCGCTCGTGATAGTGAAACGGCCTTACATCCGTCGTGCTCATGTCGTATGGGAACTGATGAAATGTCGGTACTTGATCCCAACTCGCTGCGGGTGCGCGGCACTCAAGGCTTGCGCGTTGTCGATGCCTCAGCAATGCGATACGTCACCAATGGCAATATCTACGCCCCAGTCATGATGCTGGCCGAGAAGGCCGCCGACATGATCCTCGGCAAGACCCCACTCGCCCCAGAACACGTCGACTTTTACCGCCACGAAAACTAGGGCCTGGATACGGCCAAAGGCCTGCGCTAGTCGCTGACGTAGTGCGCTGTGTTTAGGGCGACAACTCGGTTAGTGCTACCAACCTGTAAGCCCAGAGTTCGGTTTCCGAACCCTCGCTTCCAAAGAAGGCTTCCAGTAACGGAGTCGTATCCGTAAGTATGCAATGCGCCCGGAACTCGTTGTTTCTTGCGGACGTCCAAGCCAGGACAGGTCTGACGCTGGAAAGATTGACCAGCCAACGGCGAACGCCTTCTCCGTACTGGGCAAGTCCTGTTCTGTTGAAGCAGGCAACGCAATCAGTTTTGTCGTGCCCGCTCGCTCAACGATCGCCTGGGTTGGGGTTTCGCCAACTAGTTGCCAACCCACTGGGAGCTCGGTGATCGTCTTCCCGGTTTTGGCGTCAAGTAACAGCACGTAGTCGCGTCGGTCGGCTCGGAACCGCAGAAATATCACGCCTGCAATTAGGGCGAGGACCAGAATGAATGCGAACCAAACTTTGCTGCGTCGCTCCGGTTGTGTCCGCATCGCTTCCGCCAATCTGTATCCTTAGTTTGTCGTGGTTCGTAAGCATACGTTTAAGTCGGACCGGCGCAAACCCGGACCAATGATGCTGGCTCTCGTGCGCTACGGGATGCTGGCTCGAGCTAAGACCCATTGCAAGCAGTGGATCGCCCATCACGGTTCGAGGTACGAATCGCAAATTAACTTGAGTGCCTGTATTGCTGATTGCTTTTGGAGATGCCTCGTAACGGGTCCGACTCCTGGGTCGAAAAAAGCTAAGCGCTTATACGACTACCAGCGCAAGCTTGGGGTCAATCTTACGAAGACCGTTTGGATCGGAGGTCACGGCGCTTTGTTGCGCTCTTTTTGCGCAGATAACTACGTGTGCATCGACCACATCAGATGTTCCACTGGCGGCGAGGAGTCTTCCAACGCTCACCGCATCAACCCGGTCAAGTTCAACCACATCGCTGGTGGGCTGGCGGATGAGCCTACTGAGCCGGGCTTGGCGAGCTGGATTGCTAATTGCCTGAGCGAGGGCGGGTGCGGGAATGGTTATTTTCGCTCCAGTTTGGGCTGCCCTGGCGAGCAGCGCGATGACTCGCCGGTCGTTTCGATCAAGGGCGATTAACCCTCCGGCATCCAAAGTGATTCCCGCCATCATGCGGCCTTGCGCCGGTTTGCGCTGGTGATTCCCAGAGCCGCATCGGCCCATGCCTTTTCGCTAGCGGTCAACGCGCCTCCGGTCTCGTTCAAGGCTTCGGCCAACATTGCACCCCATCCAGCAACATCGTCGAGCGACACCTTCACCGCGTGTTGCACAAACCCTGAAACACTCCGCGCCTGTCCTGAGCTGATCAACGCCCTAATAGAAGCAACTTGCTCGGCTTCAATGGTTATGGTGATTTTCTGCGTAGCCATACCAACTTCCATACTCGTGCTTTTTGTCGGTTCCGAAGAAGTGGAAATTCGACGGCTGAAATTCTCTGTTGTTGCGTTCTCGGCTTGTCGGGTTATGGCGACGATGGAGACGATGGAGACGAAGCTGCGGATGCGCGATCTTGCCAATGAGTCGTTGGCTGGGTTGATGGCGCGTCCTGCTCGTGCTGCGCTTACAGTCTTAGGAACCGTGCTGGGACGAGCAGCCGCCGATCGCCTTAACATCGTCCGCGTTGATCAACAACCGGCTATCTACATCGGCAACCGTTTGTTCACCGTCCTGGGCATTGTCGGTGACGTCGCCCGCTCGCCCGAGTTACTTGACCCCTTCGTTCCGGTACATAACAGCACGCGCTAGCAGCCACGTGTGTGGGAAACACTGTGTGATGCTTGCGCCTCGGTGCGCTAAGCCAACGCGCGGCGTCCGCCTAGTTCGGCAAGGAGGTCTACTTCGCGGCCCCGCTTCACCCGCAGGGCGGCCCAGATTCCAAGTTTCCATATGCCCAGTGAGTACAGAGTCGAAGCGGTGAGGCCCCCGCTTAGAAACAGGAACGAACGAGTGAAGTAGCCAATCGCGATAACGCCAACCACTGGTAGTGAAGCGATCATGAAGGTCACGATTCCCGCTATGGCAAGTACACTTACTAAACCGCCATGGCCTGAGTGGGAGCGCTTGTTGGAATAGGGATTCCCTACGTCGGGCTGGTTGAATGGAGCGATTACGGAGATCAGGGTCCCAACCCCCAAAGGGATTCCCCAGCACAGCATCGACGCCGCGACGATGATGCAAAATTCGATCCAACCGCCGGTCATGGCGGCCAAGACGAAGGCGGCCAAAATTGAGGGGATGAACAGGTTCGGTGTAGCGGCGATGCCTCGGGCGATGAGCTGATCCTTCAGATTGATACCGGCAGT
>JAYUVJ010000039.1:0-9910 GCA_043754155.1 Acidimicrobiia bacterium | reverse complement strand
GATCTTCGCCACGTTGAGCTCACCAACTGGCGACATCAACTGGGTTTTGTACCGCAAGAGCCGGTGCTCTTTAGCGGAACCATTGCCGACAACATCGCTTACGGTCGGCGCTCGTCGACTGCGGAGCAAATTGAGGCTGCTGCGGTACAGGTAGGTGCCGACGCTGTGGTTTCGGCCATGCCCGATGGTTACCAAACCATTATCAGCGCCCGGGGTAGATCCCTGTCGGCCGGTCAACGCCAATTGGTCGCCCTAGCGCGTGCTGCGCTCGTCGATCCGCGTTTGCTACTACTCGATGAAGCGACCTCGAATTTGGATTTGGCCTCCGAAGCGCGAGTTCAAGCTGCCATGGGCGTGTTGGCCAAATCCCGAACCACGCTACTGATCGCCCACCGCCTCGATACGGCGCGCAGAGCCAATCGAATCGTGGTGATGGAACATGGCGAAATTGTAGAAGATGGCCCACACGATGACCTTGTCGCCGCAAACGGAACCTATTCCCGCTTGTGGGCTCGGGCACACGGCTAACACTTTCCGTTCATAAACGTCACAAGCGTAACAATCACCAAGGTTTTCGCGATCCGGCAATGAACTCATGTTCGTAGTGTGGGAATTGTTAGGGTGGTGAACGCAATGGAACTTCAGCCCACCGTTACCCGCGTCGAAAGAACCTTTGCGTTCATCGATATCTCCGGGTTCACTACGTTTGTTGACGTGCACGGCGACGAGGCCGCGGTTGCGGCGTTGGCGGATTTTCGCCTGGTAACTCGCGAGGTCGCATCCCATCATGGCGTCCGCGTGGATAAATGGCTGGGTGATGGGGCCATGTTTGTCTCTGTGGAAACCGCCCCGCTCGTCTTGGCCGTGCTTGATATTGCTGGCCGCTTGGGCGCGGGCCGTTTTCCCTTGCCTATCCGAGCGGGTATCGCCTGTGGGATGGTAATTCTGTTTGAAGGCGACGATTACATCGGAATGCCGGTGAACGTAGCTTCTCGGTTATGCGGAGAAGCCGGTGCCGGCCAAGTTTGGGTGACTGAACCAGTAGCCGAACACGCCGACAATGCCATGGAGTGTGAACGTATAGGCGGCTTTGAAGTACGTGGTGTTGCCGAGCCGATTACCGTCGTAGCACTGCGCGTACCAATGCCCGTAGCCGTATCCCCGGCGCTCTTTTAGCTGCACGAATGGCTCCTCTGTTGCGAGCCGACAAATGTAAGCTAGTCATGCTAGGCAACAGGCTTAATGGGAGTGGGCGTCAAATGCCTGCGAAGCCTAACTTAGGGCATGTTCTTCTCGTTGCCGAAGCTGTGCATTGACTCCTAAACGTTCAAGGTTCTGCTGAATAGTCTTGGTTTTTGCGGCCAGTATCGATCCGGCACCGGTGGTGAAGAAGGCCCGAACATCAGGCTCCACTGAAGCTTCGGTGAGGTTTTGGATACCCTCCACCATGCGGGGAAGCAAATTCTGTGGGAACCGTTCAACCATGGCCGCCCAATTGTCTCGCACGAAGGCCCATGAGGCCAGGCCGTTTTCGCGATGCGCCAACATGGTGGTTAACAGCATCGGGGCGTCTTGGGAGCGGAACTCGTCGGTGAGGGTGGCCGCCAAGGTGCGAGCTACCAGAGCGGGTTCAATAAATTGTCCCATAGCCATTAGGAATCTACGTTCTTCCTGAGTGGTGGTCGCGGCGGTGCGCGCGAGTTGATATTGGGCATAGCGCGCCGCATCTCCGTGACGGGCGCCCAGAGCGATGATGGCCGGAGCGACATCCGGGGCAACGATGCCATCGCCAGCAATTACTGAGCCAAGTTTTGCGTCGAGAACTGTCAATACCTCAGGAGCTGATCCCAAACCACCAAGCGCGCCGATTATCTGTCCACGTAGTTCCCCTGTTAGCGATGATTCACCGGCGACGGGGTTCCAACCCAATTCGGTGAGCACGGGAAGAAGCAGTGCGCGTACCCTGGCGGCAAGAATTTCCCTGCCATCTTCATCAGCCACGGCGTTCAACTCACGAAGCCCGCTCAGTATGGCGCTCCACACATTGGCATCACGCTCGTTGCCCAAGGCGGCGGTTAGATCAAGGAAGCTCTGCGCGCGTAGTTCTCCAGCAAGCACGCTGGCCCAGGTGTCGGAAACGATTTGGTAGCGCTCAACTGCGTCCAACTTGGGGAGCAGGGAGTACAGCGCGCCCAGTGCTGAGCTGTCGTAGTGGACTCGGTAGAACCCGTGGCCGCCAGCGTTCACCAGAACGGCGACGGTGCCCAAGGGAATGGCTAGGGTTGCGCCCGCAGCGCTGAGCAACACTTTGCCTTCTACTGTTGCGCCTTCGGCACTAAAAGTGCGGTAGAGCACTGGTACGTTCCATGTTGTTGCGTCAGAGTCTGGCGTGTACACAAAACGTTTCTGCGTGAGGTTCAATGTTCCGGCGGTGCCATCAAAGGAAACGGAAACCAACGGGAAGCCGCCGGTAAAGATCCAACCGTCCATTGTTTCCCGGATCGGTTCGCCAGAAACGTGCTCAATAGAGTCCCAAAGATCCGTAGTCTCCGCGTTTGCGAAACTATGAGCGCTTAGGTAGTGGCGAACCCCGTCGCGAAACCGTTCTTCGCCCAAATATTGCTCCAACATGCGCAAGACCGAGGCACCTTTTTCATAGGTGAGCACATCGAACATACCTTCAGCGTCGGTGGGCGAGATCACTGGGAATTCAATGGGCCGGGTTGCATGCAGTGCATCAACTACCTGCGCCATGGTGCGGGACAACGCGAATGATGTCCACCGTTCCCACTCGGGTCGAAATGCCGCACAGCATGACGTCTCAGCAAACGTAGCGAAGGCCTCGTTTAGCCATAGGCCGTTCCACCACTTCATCGTGACAAGGTCGCCAAACCACATGTGGGCGATCTCATGGGAAATCACGTCGGCGGCGCGTTCAAGATCGCCACGTGAGGCCCTTGTTTCATCAATGAGTAGCAAAGTTTCACGAAACGTAACCGCACCAAGATTTTCCATGGCGCCGAAAGCGAAATCGGGGGTGGCGATAAGGTCAAGCTTGGTGCCGGGATAGGCAATGCCATACCAATCTTGGAAGTACTGCAACGCAAATGCCCCAACTTCGAGGGCAAAGGGGGCTTGGGCGAGTGTTCCGGGCCGGGCAATAACCCGTAACTTGATCCCGTCGACATCAATGGGTTCCGTTGCTTCAAGTTCACCAACCACAATGGCCACAAGGTATGTCGACATGATCGGGGTGTCAGCAAATCGAATGCTGCGTTTGCCGGAGCTCAGTGCGCTCGACGCTATTTCGTGCATATTCGAAACTGCCAGCAGCTCATCGTCGACAAGGAGAGTGATGGCAAAAACGGCCTTGCAATCGGGTTCATCCCAGCAGGGGAAAGCTCTTCGGGCGTCGGTTGCTTCCATTTGGGTGGTGGCAATCACCTTGGTGGTTCCATCGGCGGCCTCGTAGGTTGAGGCGTAGAAGCCCACCAATTTGTCGTTGAGGATGCCGTGGAATTGCACATGCAACACCGCTGTTCCAGCCCACAACGTTCGTTCTAAGGCGAAACTGACCCGCTCTCGCTCCGCATCGAGGGAGGCAACCGCATCGATCCGCGTGCCATTGGCATCAACAACCCACGCCTTGACGATTTCCAGCTCAAGGCTGTTACAAACTACTTCGGCAATGGGTTCGGTAACGTTCAGGCTGATGCGAGCATCGCCCAAGAAGTCGCGTTTGTGCAGATCTGGAGAGAGAGTGAGCTCGTAACGGGTAGGTAGCGCGGTTCTCGGCAAACGGTACGGGTTCGCTGGATAGGCCATAGATTCGCTATCAGAGCCAGGCGCAGAAGCCGTGGGCGAAAAAGTCGTGGAAGCGGCCGTTGGGCTAGTTGAAGAACTCACCCCCAAAGTATTGCCTACGCCCTCTTGGTTCTCCATCTCTCGCTGCTCGATGTTCGCGCGCAACAACATCTCCTCAGTTCTGTAGGGTTTGGTTCAGTTCGGCCCCCAGCGCCTGTTTGCGGGCCATGTTCGAGAAACCCAGTCAGAACCGGTAGGGTTTCCCAACCGTGAACAGCGGATCAGAATTTGTGTCAATCGGCCACGCTATTATCGATGTGCTTGGCCACGCCGACGATGCCTTTCTGAGTGAGTTTTCGCTGGTAAAAGGCTCGATGGAACTTGTCGACGGTGATCGAGCGGTGCCGCTTTACGAAGCCATGTCGGCCGCAGCAACCCGGCAAAACGAGAACCTTCTCACTCAATCGGGCGGTTCGGCAGCCAATTCCGCTGTTGTTGCTGCCATGCTCGGAACGCCCACTACTTTCGTTGGGAAGGTCTGCGACGATGCACTGGGCCACAGCTACGCGTCTGATCTTCGCCATGTTGGTGTTCGCTTCGAAACGGCCAAGGGCGAGGCAGGTTCCACGCCCACCGGCAGAAGCCTCATAAATGTGACCCCGGATGCGGAGCGGACGATGGCCACGTATCTGGGTGCTGCGCGTACCATTCGGGTGCCCGACATCGACAAGGAACTTTTTACCCACGCCAAAGTGACTTACGTAGAGGGTTATCTGTGGGATGAACTCAACGCCCACGAAGCGCTGGAGTTGGCCATTCGTTACGTAAAAGAAGGCGGTCAACGGTTCTCCTTCACCCTTTCTGACCCGTTCCTCGTTGACCGCTTCCGCGATGAGTTCCTCGAAATGATTCCGGCCAAGGTGGACATCTTGTTTGCGAACGAGCATGAGCTGATGTCGTTGTTCCAAACCGACGATTTCGATCGTGCTGTAAACCTGATCCGCCCCATGTGCGAGTTCACCACCATCACCCGAGGCAAGGCTGGCTCGATCGTGATCCACGGTGACGAAGTGGTATCTGCCGAGGCCTATAACGTGCCCAGGGTGATCGACACCACTGGAGCTGGGGATGCCTATGCCGGAGGTTTCTTGGCTGGATTCTGTCAGGAACTACCGCTGAAGCGCTGCGCGGAGCTGGGAAACATTGCTGCAGGAGAAGTGATCTCTCGCCTTGGCGCCCGCCCCACAGAGAAGCTCAAGGTCCTTGCCGGTTGACAACTGCCGAGTTCGTCGGCGGCTGATCTAACTACAGGTGAACATGAACGCTACGGTTTTCCTGTGAGCAACGAGCGTGTACTGCCAAAAACCTTTCTTGAACTGATGGATCTTGAGCATGTTGCAGCCGATTTCTTTGTTGGTCAGAGCCCGCACTATCCCTGGGGACGCGTTTTTGGCGGACAGGTGGTGGCTCAATCTCTTCGAGCTGCGGCCTTCACGGTCAACCCCGAGCATCGGGTCCATTCTCTGCACGCATACTTTCTTCTTGGCGGTGCAGTGGGTAAACCGATCCTGTTTGAAGTGGAACGTTTGCGTGATGGTCGATCGTTTTCTACCCGTCGAGTAGTGGCCCGCCAGGACGGGGGAGTCATCCTCAATATCGACCTGAGCTTCCAACGTGATGAACCCGAAGTCGATATTCAAGAAACCAACCTGGCGAAGGACATACCCAGGCCCGATGATCTACCACCCTCGGATTGGGGTGCCATGGGAATCGTTCGCGACGTACCCTCCACGCCAGGCTCTGCAGTTTCGCGGATCTGGATGAAGGTCCATCAGGAACTTCCTATAGATCCTGTATTGCACGCCTGCGGGTTGGCGTATCTGAGCGATCACAATCCTCTTGATGCCATTGTGCTCTCTCATCCCCATGGTCACGATTGGGATTCCATGATGACGGCCAGTCTCGACCATGCGGTTTGGTTTCATCGTCAGCCCAAAGCCGATGATTGGATGCTCTTTGACATGCGCGGTCACGGCCTCACCAACGCCCGGGGAATGGCCACCGGCGCGATTCACTCGATTGGCGGCGTGCATCTGGCAACGGTGGCGCAAGAGGGCCTGGTGCGTTCGCCTCGAACCTAACGCAACGTTGGTTTGGCGTTTCCTGGCTCAGCGTTGCTTAACGTTGGCCCCGGTGAGTGCTGGCTTGGCGGAAGTTCTGCCCCAATCCCGCAGCAACTGGCTTTGTGCTGGTGTTGCCCATAGTTCTGCCTTAATTTTCCCGTTTATTTTCGCGTTTATTTTCGTGTTGATTTTTGTACGGTGTCGTGACCGGTTACCGTCTGATTCATGAGCGAACTTTGGCAACTAGACGCAACCGATCTGGCCGCAAAAATTGCTGCGAAAGAGGTGTCGAGCGTTGAAGTGCTTGAAGCTCATCTGGCCCGGGTTAGCGCGGTCAATCCCAAACTCAACGCCATCGTGCGCATCATGGAAAGCAATGCCCGTGCGGCGGCCATCGCTGCCGATCAGGCCGTGGCCCGGGGCGAAAAACTGGGCTCCTTCCACGGTGTGCCCATCACCGTCAAGGAAAACATCGATATGGCGGGGTTGCCCACCACACAAGGGGTAGCCATGTTGGCCGAAGCGGTGGTTCCCGGTGATGCCCCGGTCGTGGAACGTATGCGCGCTTGTGGTGCCATTCCTTTCGCCCGTACCAACTTGCCCGATCTTGGCCTACGCGTACATACGGATTCCGGTTTACATGGCCTTACCCGCAATCCGTGGAACTTTGACCGAACCGTTGCTGGGTCGTCGGGTGGCGAGGCTTCTTCGTTGGCGAGCGGCATGAGTCCGTTTGGCCTGGGAAACGATCTTGGCGGATCGCTGCGAAACCCCGCCAACGCTGCAGGCATCTGCTCCATCAAGCCCAGTTTCGGACGTGTCCCCGCCGCCAACTATTTGCCACCACAGTCGATGGGCCCGGGGTTTGCCCAAATGGCCGTACAAGGGGTTATGGCTCGCAGCGTTCGTGATGTTCGGCGAGGACTTGAAGCGGTGATGGGCGCTCATTCTCGTGATCCGCTATCCATCTCCGCACCGTTCGTTGGGCCTGAAGTTCCTAAACGAGTGTTGCTGTGTGCCGAGCCAGCTGGTTCACCGACCCACCCCGAGATTGCTGCCGTGGTTCGCCAAGCCGGTGAGGTTCTGCGTGAACACGGCTACACCGTGGAAGAGGGAGAGCCGCCAGCATCAAACGAGATCACCCGCATCTGGTCGGCCCTGGTCGCAATCGATACCGAAGATATGCGCGCGTTCCTTGAGTCGGTAGTTTCCGAAGACGGAAAACGATTCTCCATCGGTGCTGCAGGTTCAGCCCCAGCAACGAGAGGTGAAGTGGTTGCGGCGTTTACTCGTCGTCATGAAATTGCCCGGATGTGGAGCGAACTTATGGCTCACACGCCCATTGTCCTGCTACCCACCTGGACCCAGATTCCGTTCCCGCACGGTTGGGACATTCAGCACGGTCGTGGCACCATCGACCAAATGCGCCCCGTACTACCAGCCAACTTGCTCGGCCTCCCCGCAGCCTGTGTTCCTGCGGGTATGGCCGATGGCTCACCCGTAGCCGTGCAAGTAATGGCCGACCGTTTTCGTGAAGACGTTGCCCTTGATGTTGCAGCCATAATCGAAGCTTCCGGGATCGGCCCCAAGACCCCTATTGACCCAGCTTGGTAAGTTGGCTTATGGGTGGTTTGGATCATCAGCTTTCTGTTTGCTGAGCAGTCCTGCGGCAAGAAGCCATTGTCGTTGATCCTCGGTAAGAGGGTGTGACGGTCTCCAGTCATCAGGCTGTGCGGCCGATGGCGAGAACAATGGCCAATGCGCTGTAAAAGGCATAGCTGAGGACGATGGGAGGTATGGCTGGAGCCTTTTTCTAGTAACCACTCGCTCTGAGCAGTTGCTCAAATCAAAGAGACAATTGCTCGATCGGTCAGGGTGTTTTTTGAATGGCGTCAGAATTATTTGGGGTTTGTATTATTTGGGGTGCGGGCTCATGAGAACCAACGCAACAGTCGACCCAGCTTTTGACGAAATCGAAGCAATCTTGCGACCGGGCTGTACCGCCTCAGTCGGTGGTTTCATATGCTCGCCTATTACCGAAGCGCTAAGCGTCAAATCCGCCGAGGTAAGGGCTAGTCCAAAGAAGCGAGCTGGTTCATGGGCTTGATCGGGCTCAACAACCTGGGGCCCCACTACCTCAACGATGACCTTTTCCTCATCGGTGCCATCGGGGTTTCCCAGCCAGAAGAACGCTTGGCGCACTGTCTTGGAACCGTAGGCGGCACCTTCATGAACTCGTCGACACGAAATACCCAAGGCCTCGAATTCCGCCACGGTTCGATCCAAATCGGGGGTCATGACCACAACATGGTCAATCGTCGTCACGCCGTTGGGATGGACAGGGGCCACCGGGGGAGTGCCGGCGCCGACGATGGCCGAGGTGGGCACGCCATCGATATCGCCAGGAAGATCATCGGGATCAACATCGTGGGCCTCAAGCGTTTCGGGGTCCCATCCAATCGTCCACTCCAGGATGCCTTTGGGTTCGTCGGCCGAGGTTGGTTTACCAGCACACAAAATGGTGACGGTACCGATGCGAACGGCAATATCGTCAACCGTGAAGCCGAGTGACTCCCATGTTGAGGGTTGGTCGGTCACCGTGAGGGTTAGGAGCTGGGTCATGGATCGAATGTAGACATCGTTGTTGCTGGAACGCAAAAAAGGCCGGGCATGTAGCGCCGGCCTCCTTCGAGGATGAAGTGTTGGGAAGACTAACGACCCGCCGCTAGGTTGCGACGCCCGTTGGTTCCAAGCGGGGAAGCGTTATCCGCGACCGCAGTTTGGCTTCTTGCCGTGATTGGCTTTTTTCTTCTTGGCACGGAGCTTGCGCTTGTTGGTTCGCTTCGACATAAGGGCAAGATGCTAGTCGACACCGCAACGCCCCGAAACGTAAACGTTTACTTGCCCGTAAACCGTTTCACTTTGAGACTGAACAAACGGGCGGGCACCGACGGCGTGGCTGTACCCGGTAGCCTAGGTGGCCTTATGGAGCGGTTTGGATTTGTTGGACTTCCTAATGCAGGAAAGTCGTCGTTGTTTAATGCACTTGCCGGTGGTGGTGCCTTGGCGGCGCCATATCCGTTTGCCACCAAAGAACCCAACGTCGGCCGGGCCAAGGTTCCCGATCATCGGTTGCTAAAACTGGCCGAGATGTCCAAAACGAAAACCATCGTCCACGCCACCAGCGAATTCGTGGACATCGGCGGACTCGTAGAAGGTGCCAGCAAGGGCGAAGGCTTGGGCAACAAATTTCTGGCCAACATCCGCGAAGTTGACGCCATCGTGTTGGTGCTCCGGGCCTTTTCCAAGGGTTCCACCGGCGACGACGTTCCCGGCCCCACCAACCCACTCGACCATCTTGCAGTCGTGGAGATCGAGCTGGCCTTGGCCGACCTGCAAACGGTTGAAAATGCCCTGCCGAAGCGCATCAAAAATCTCAAGCTCGATAAGACCCTTCAGGCTGGGGTCGATGCACTCCAAGCTGCTCAGGCTGCGCTCGCAGAAGGCACACCGCTGTACCGAGCCGGTCTCAAGGCTGATATTGCCGCCGATCTCAAAGAGTTCTTCCTTCTCACTAACAAGCCCGCCCTGTGCGTAGTCAATATCAGCGACGAAGACCTCGACCGGGTCGACGAAGTCGTAAAACCGGTAGCCGATTTGATGTCAGGACACTCTCAGGTTCTCGGCATGTGCGTGCAACTCGAAGCCGAGGCAGCGATGATGGAGGAAGCCGAACGCAAAGAAATGCTCGACGGTTTTGGCCTCGGCGAAGGCGCTCTTCCCCGGGTTATGCAAGCCGCGTATTCTCTCCTGGGCCGACGGACCTACTTCACGACCGGTGAAAAGGAATCACGGGCGTGGACCTTTCGGGCTGGAGCCAAAGCGCCTGAATGTGCTGGCGAAATCCACTCAGATTTTCAACGCGGATTCATTAAAGCCGAAACCATCCACTGGGACACCCTGCTGGAGCTTGGTTCCTGGGC
>JAYUVJ010000038.1:0-11770 GCA_043754155.1 Acidimicrobiia bacterium | reverse complement strand
CTGGGCCAAGCTTCGCGACCAATGTCTTCTTGCGCTCGACCAACCCGGCGCGCTTCACAAAGTGGCCGAGACATTTTTCGGACCGATGCCCGTCGATGGATTTCTTGCCGTCATGGGTGCCGATCTTTTGATCCATACGTGGGACCTAGCCCGATCTGCAAAGGTGGATGAACGACTGGATTCACAGCTCTGCAAAAGTGTTTTGGCGTTATGGAAGACCTTCCCCAGTGCCATGCTCCGAAGCCCCAACGTTCTTGGTGCTCAGGTAAAATCGCCAGCCGGTGCTAACGCGCAAACCCGCATGCTCAACTTCGTCGGCCGCACTGCCTAACGCCCGTCTAACTGAGCTGAATTCGAGTCGGCTTGTTAGCTCGCTAATTATTTCGGCAGATTTATCTAGAGGTTCTATCTAGAGTTAGCGCGGCGTGACACTCGCGGGGCACGGCGTGACTCTCGCGGGCTGATTGTTAGCGGCTCGAAGTGAGGTACCCGTGCAAGACATCGGCCTCATCGCGCACTTCTGCCAGGCGCCGCTTAACTACGTCGCCGATGCTCACGACACCGACGAGTTGCCCATCCTCAACGACAGGCAAATGTCGAATTCGCCTCTCTGTCATCACATCCATGAGTTGTTCGACCGTGTCGAGCGGTGAACAAACCACGACTTCGGTGGACATGGCTTGATCAACTCGTGCATAAAGCGCATCGCTTCCGCGTTCCGCAACAATCCCGACGATGTCTCGCTCACTGATGATTCCGATGAGTTCCTGATTTGCGTCGAGAACTAGCAGAGCTCCAATTCTGTGCTTATGCAACAGATCCGCTGCTTCACGGAGAATTGCTTGGGGCGCCACACTTATTACCTCGTGGCCTTTTGCTCGGAGTACTCCATCGATACGCATGATTCACCTGTTCTTTCAGGATCTGCGACCGCACCCTACGGCACGCATTTCGCTGCAACTTGCTACAACTTGTCTTGCTACAACTTGTTACGACCTAGTGAGAACTTAATAACGCTTCTACCCTGAACTGTAAGGCTTTTCGAGCACCGATGGAAGCCTCAATTTGATGGCAATCAGGTCGCAATTCGATCCCAAGGTGTCGAAGTGTCGGTTGGGATAGTGATTTAGACCCCCTTAAACGTCGACGTTACCAAGAGCACCCGTGCCGCTCTGAGTGGCCAATTGTATCCACGAGCAATAGTGTCGATTCATGGCATACGCAACCAGGTCAATGCACGATGCGGATTCCCACATCTACGAGGATTCCAATTGGCTCCAGCCCTTCCTCGATTCGGCCACCAACGGAAAAGTGCCGCGTCTGTGGGACGGGCCCAGCGAATCCCAAACCATCGGTGCTGATTTTGCTTTGGCGATGAAAAAACATCGCGATCCGGTCTACCTCGATGAGGATGCCTCACAGATCATGCTGCGGAAGAACTTGAACGCCACTGGCTCGTGGATTCGCGAAGACCGGCCAAGAGCGCTGGATTTGTTGGGATTTAAGTCGCAGTTGGTCTTTGACACCTTTGCTTCCGCCAAAGCAATTCAGATATCCCAGCACGACGCCAAACTCGCCGTTCAACTTGCTGAAGGCCAACGTAGAGCCATGATCGAATGGTGTTCTGTCGACGCTCGATTGCTGCCCGTCATAGTGGTTCCGTTCTGCGACCGCGCCGAAGCCGTGCGGCTCACGACCGAAGCAATAGACGCTGGAGCGGGGGCGATTCAGATCAGCCAGTACTGCCCGCCCGGATTCTCGCCGAGCCATATCGAACTCGAAGGGGTTTGGGCCCAATGCGCGGATGCCGGAGTGCCGGTGGTGTTCCATGTAGCCGGTGCCGGAGATTTCGTTATGCCTGGTGGTTACTTCAACAACGGTCTGGCGCCTGTTCCTGATTTTCACGGTGGCGATACCAACTTTAAGAGCATCGATTACCTGTCGATCCCCTACCCAGTCATGCAAGCCCTAAGCGCGCTGATCGTTGACGGAGTACTGATGCGTTACCCGTCGCTACGCGTTGGCTGCATCGAGGTAGGCGCCTCTTGGCTGCCTGGGCTGATGCGCAATCTCGACTCTGCGCATAACGCGTTTTCCCGAAATGAAGATCGACTGACGAACATGGACCTGTTGCCTTCGCAGTACATTCAGCGCCAGGTTCGAGCAACGCCTTACCCACATGAAGACACCGGTTGGATTATTCAAAACACCGGGCCCGGAGTTGCCCTCTTCTCCTCCGATTTTCCTCACGTCGAAGGCGGGCGGAACCCAATCGCCCGATTCGAACGCTCGATGGACACATCAGCAGTGAGCGAGGAGAACAAGCAACATTTTTACGAAGATAACTACATCGATCTCCTGGAACCTGTACTCGTGCGCCGCGATCTTCTCTAAAGATTCGGGTTTCCCTCACTTCGGACATAGGCACTGAGACACTCCGCTACGTTTAAGTTATGTCCGACGACTTGTATCCAACGTTTTCCGGTCAACTTCCTTACGAGACCATCCGTTCAGTCGACGATGAGCGCGCTCATCGCAAGGCTGTGGTGGCACGGGGATATCAGATCTTCGCTGCCATGCGGTGGGGACAGCTAGGTGACGGGCATGTAACAGCGCGTGATCCCGAATATACCGAACGGTTTTGGGTGCTCGATTGGGGTATCCCCTTCTATGCCGCAACATCCGATGCTCTGGTGCTCGTTGGACCCGACGGTGAGGTCACTGATGAAGCAGGCCGACCAACCGGGGCCGTGAACACCGCTGGCTACCACATCCACGCGCCGCTCTATCGGGCTCGACCCGATGTGATGGGAGCAGCGCATACCCACACCCAACACGGAACCCCTTGGGCGGCCAACGTTGAACTATTTCGCGCCCTTAGCCAAGAATCGTGCGCGTTTGTGTTTGATCAAGCATTGTTTGATGACGAGGAAGTCGAAGTGCTTTCAACCGCAGGCGGAGAGCGAATCGCTGCAGCACTGGGCGACAATAAACTCTGTATCCTGCGCAACCACGGTTTGCTCACGGTCGGTAAAAGCGTGGAGTCAGCCATTGGCTGGTTTGTAATGGCGGAACGAGTCGCGGAAGTACACGTAAAAGCACCCAACGGTCGAGCGGTTTCCGATGATGCAGCAAAGATCGCCGCCGAAACTCTCTCACCAGATTCAGTGGGCTGGCGCATGTACCAATGGCTCGACCGGTCGGTCGTCTAAGGTCCCATGCCGAATGGGAATGGTCCGAGCCTGGCTGCGGTTCGACCATTGGCCCGGCCCAGCGCCATGACGCCCACCAGAGCGAACACGACAGTGTGGAAGCGCAGTGCAGCCACCTCGATCGGCTCGCCGGTCACGTGCTCGTAGTGACGAAACAGCTCACTAAGGTCAGCGCCTAATGGTTCAGCTGGATGACGCAGACGCAACGCAGCGAGATCCATGGGCGGGTCACCAACAAGACAGGTCTCGAAATCGTAAAGCGCCGTGATTTTGCCGTCCTCGTGAAAGAACTGCCCGGCCACCGGTGAGTTGTTCGACAAACGCTTTAGCTTTTTCTTCTTCAGTCATTGCGAATCACCGCAGTGTCGAGTAGCCCGCGAACAATACCGGAGGCAAGCGAAGGGGCCAAAGGCAGACGAGGGAGCAAGGTGGCTTGTACCGCATGATAGGTATCAGGCTTCCCTGACCACACACTCGTTGCCGGACGATTCTCGGCATCCAATTGCGCCCACCACGAACCGCCCACACGATCGATGAACCAACGCTCCGCTACATCCCACCATTGGCGGTAACGGTTTTCGTCGTCAACATTTTGCGTGACACGGTACAGTGCTCCGGCTGCGGCAATCGCTTCACAAACCACCCAGTGCAACCTATCTTCAACCACTGGATTGCCATCCCAGTCGGTGGTGTACAAGAAGCCATTGTCGCGCCACCCGTCGCTCGCCGCTCGATCAAACAGATGTCTGGCCGCTTCAAGCAACCACGCCGAGTTTGCTGCGAGCAAATCATCAGCCACGACGCTGGCCTCCAACGAGGCACGAAGATGCAGACACAACCTGGACCACTCAAATCCATGGCCGACCGTGGAACCGTAAGGGCGAAACTTGTGTGCCGCATCGTCGCAATTGTATTCAGGGAGTTCATTCCAATCTGGGTCAAAGTGCTCCGGGATCCGCCAGTCTTTTGCTCGTGCCCGTTCGTTGATGAAGAACGAAGCAATCCGCAGACCTCGTTCCAACCACACCGGGTCGCCGGTCACATCTGCGGCAGCCAGAAATGCTTCGAGCATATGCATATTGGCGTTCGCTCCGCCGTAGGGTTCGCGCTCCGTCCAATCACGAGAAGCAACATCGGAGACCACGCCTCGATCTTCAACCCAGAACCGCTGCATCACAACCTTCGTTGCTTCGACGAGCAATTCTGCTGCCCCATTGCGATTTGCAAGCGTTGCCGAAGAAGCTGCCAACACAACGAAAGCATGTTCGTATGCGCGCTTTTCACCAGAATTAGGCCGATCACTCGCGGTGTACCAACCCCCATTGATCTGATCCACTAACAACGTTTGCAGCGCAGAAACCCCATGATCTGCCAGCGGCCCACAACCAGGAATTCCGAGGAGAGCCCCAATTGACAGCACGTGGGTCATCCGCGTTGTAATCCACGTTTCCACTGGACGATTCAGAACTGCCCGCCCGTCGCCATCGAGCCAGGCGAACCCACCATCGGGGTGCACCGAGGCTTTGGAAAAGTGGAGCAGCCGCTCCGTTTCCGACTGCAGCCAACCTTGATGGCCAGAAAGCGATGTCCACGACGACGTCCCCGTCGAGGGTGCTTGGGCTCGGGGACCTAACGGTGATTGCGAATTCACCGCTCGATCCTTCCAGCTGTAGCTGAGACAACCAAAGCCCGATGTCGACAATCAGGTTAACGAAGGTCACATCACCGACTTACTTTACAAAAGAACTTAGGTCTGCCTAAGATAGGTTTCTTAGGCCGATCACCGGCCATGGGTTTACCACAGGTTCACGATCAAACAGGAGCACGAATATGGGCGAGAGTTTTCTCATCACGCTGCGAGAGGGTCTCGAGATCGCTCTCGTCATTGCCATTCTCGCCGCCTATCTGGTCAAGAGTGGGCGGGGCTCGATGTTGCGACCGATGTGGATGGGAGTAGCCGCCGCCGCCGCTGTTTGTGCCGCTGCCGGCGTTGCTTTCCACCTCCTCGTCGGAAACTTCGAGGGAAAATCAGAACAGTTCATTGAAGGAGCGCTGGCCGCTTCGGCCGCAGTTGTACTTACCTGGATGATTTTTTGGATGCGAAAAAACGCTCGCGGGCTCTCAACCGAACTTCGCGCCAAGCTCGAAGGTGCAACAACCACCAAGGCCGTCGCCGTTGTGGCCTTTGTTGCCGTGGCCCGCGAAGGTTTCGAAACCGTCCTGTTCCTCCTCAGTGCTGAAAATGGCACGAGTTCGACAGCATCGGTAACTGCTGGCGGCGTTCTGGGCCTCATCGCATCGGGGATACTTGGTGTATTGGTTTATAAACGCGGCCAAAAATTGAGCCTACAGACGTTTTTTAAGGTCACTGGCTTGCTGCTAATCATGTTTGCCGCAGGTCTTGTTGGCAAAGCGTTCCACGAGTTCCGGGAATTCTTGGGTTTCGAAACTGGACGACTAATTGCTCCGCCAATGTGGAACTTCGCCCAGGGTCCTTTAGCAACGGGGCGAGTGTATGACTTTCTCAACGGATTCTTTGGTTGGGCATCGGATCCTGAGCCCATCCGAGTGATCACTTACTTCGCCTACTTAGTACCCGTGTTGTGGCTGTTTCTCAAGGCCCCACAAGCCACGATAAAACCAGCGACCGACGCCGTTTCCTCTGACCGAAATAAAGTACCTGCCCTGACGCCGAGGTAAAAGCAGTTTTTGGCGAGGTGTAAGCGCAGCGACAAAAAGCTTGCAAAGCAACTGCCTTAACTACCAGGAGGCTCGCCTGGGCGACTACCTGGGTCAACTCCGTACGCCTGCCTCGTCGACCTTGGTTCGCGACGAACGCGAGCTTGCAAACCGTTGGGCGGGTGATCGCTGTACCGCCCCCAGTAAGTAAAACGACGCTCCACCCCATGGCTATCTCTTGCGAGGTACCACTCGGGTGAAGCGTCGTGTTCATCAGCGGCTCGCGCCGCCAAGGGCCGCTTCGGTTGCGGCAATTGCGGATCTACGTTCAGCGATTTGATCACCGGTTGGAGGTCCCTGGAAGCGCTTGTTCTCAACCAGGAACCACAACACTGTGGTCAGAGCAAGGAAGGTCAAAGTGATCCAAAGTGCCTTGCCATTTGGTGCCTGAACCCCGAGAAAGAAGATGAGAAACATGGCCACAACAGATGCCACTCCAATTGGCTTGTACCAACCACCGAGTGTCCAAGGACCCATTTTGGTCCACGACTTTCCGTGCACTAAGAGCGAGAACAAAATTGGCATCGCAAACGACAGGAACAAGAAAATGACCGTCACCGAAACAATTACGGTGTATACGTCGGCGTAGGCGGTGAATACTACGGCGGCGACCGCAGCGGTCCAGATAGCAGCTACGGGTGTGCGGAACTTGGGATGAACCTTACGAAGCTGTTTGGAACCTGGCAAGCCCCCGTCACGAGCGAAGGCGTACATCATTCTGGAAGCTGAAGTGACCGTCGCTAGGCCGCATAGGTATTGCGAAAGAACAATCACGGCAAACAGCACGTTCTTCAACCCGTTTGGCAATACTTCACCCGAGGTCCAGAAGAACACATTCCATCCTTGCTTGGCCGCCTCGTCCATATTGGGGATGGCAACCACGAATGCGCAGAGGAATAGGTAACCAAACAGCGACGAGTACAGGACCGAATTAACCATTGAGCGAGGGACGGCGCGACTGGCATTTACGGTTTCCTCCGCGGTGTGGGCCGATCCGTCATACCCCGTAATGGTGTAAATCGGGAGCAAAAGACCCAAACCAAAGAGATATAGCTTGCTGTCGGTCTTCGGCCAAACACCGCCGCCCGTCTCACCGCTGTTGTTACGGAACTCGAACAAACGTCCGAAATCACGATTTTTGGCGTACACAATGAACGAAATGGCTAGTGCCGTTGCGCCGATCAGAATGAGATACCCAGAGAAATCGGTCAGCTTCGATGTGAGCTTGATTCCCGCGTGGTTGATCGCTGCTTGAGACGCCGTCATAATCGCCACGAGCGCAATTTGGTGCCCAGTAGAAACATGCCAACCAAGCGAATCACCAAAAGCGCCCATGAAGAACAGATAGGTGCCCACGTTAATTGCACCGAGGACTGTCACCAGACCAAGCAAATTTAGCCAGGCGGTAACCCAGCCCCAACCCCTTCCGCCGAAGATCGAACCCCAGTGATAGAGGCCGCCGGCCGTTGGGTAGGCCGAAGAAATATGGGCAAGCGCTAGGGCGAACAACAACGAGATTCCACAACCAACCGGCCATCCGATACCAATCGCGGCTCCCCCAACGCCACTTATGGCTTGGGCGACGGAATTAATACCACCCGACAAAATGCAGATAATGGACATCGAAATGGCAAAGTTCGAGAACTGCTTCATTCGACGGTTTAGCTCTTGCGGGTATCCCATTTCATGCAACTGGGCGACATCATCATCCACCGCTATGCGATCGGAAGAGGTCATGTTCTTGTTCTCCTTCAGTTTGTGCTGACAAGCAAACCAACGTCTGCCGGTGAGCGGGTGCCGAAGTTCTAGCAGCTCAGGTGTGACTCAAACCACATCATCCGCGCGTTGTCTGTTGAAACGCATTCACTCGATCCCTAACGCTTGTTCCAAGCGCTGTAGCTAGCAACACTTTCATTCCCCGGGACCCTCAGCCAAGGCCACGGGTAAACCGCGGTTGGCGTGATCTCATTCGCTCGGGCGCGCCAGCCCGGAACAGGGGCATAGGTTACAGCGAGCTTCATCCCGCTCAAGATCTCGATCGGATTCCCCAAAAGAATCGTAAGTGTACGTGCTTCTGCTAATTCCGCAAGTCGTTCAACGAGGAATATAAGTCGTTTACCAGAGAGTTTCAAACTCCCAAGGAGTGGCTCATCAAAGGCGAATACGACCGGAAGGTCGGGATGGGCGCGCAACGCCGGGTCGTCGTCCCCTAAAGATTCCGCAGTTAGCCACACCGTCTCGGAACGTCCACTGATACGCGGTTCGTTTGGCCCGCTGACGGTTGCAACATTTTGGATCGAACGCAGGCGCGGATCTTGCGTAGCGACGCCTAGGTTGTTTTCCTTCGGCCATTTCTCAATCGGGCAGTGGGTGCAATGCATACAGTTGTCACACATGCTCGGTGCGCGTTTCTCCACCTGCCACCTCGAAAACCCATACGCCTTGCCCGTTCCAGCACCCACAGTCCACTGCCAACCCAACCGATTCGCAGCCCTGGAGCCGTCAAGGAGGTGTTGGAAAAACCGATCCTCACCCGCGCGCCACTTTGCTCCATGGCGCACGGTCCACTGCGAAGCCATCCACATTCGAGTTTGGTTGACCATCCAACCATCTGTTTCCAATTCATTGAGCACATCGGCCACGCAGTTCATCGAACGGTCCCATGGCTCATCGGTGCTTTCTGATTGGCGGGGTTGATAGCGAATGGGGTTTCGCAAAGCTTTCCCTAGGCGCGCATAGGTATGGCGGGCATATTCTTGCCATAATAATTCGTCACGAAACTTCTCCATGTCACGCGACGGGCCAGCCACCGATTCCCATACCCTCGGCAAGCTGAGATGCCCGTGGCGAATCCAAGGAGAGAGCGCGGACGCGCCTCGTTTCTGCAATGGTTGAACCTCATTGCGTTTCGCTGCGTATCCCTCCACATCGAATGCCGCGAGTGCTGAATCGGCAGCCACCTGAGTTCCCCTGAATCTCGGCGAGGCGAGGGGTTCATCACAACACAAATGTCCAAGATGCTGCTTAACCCATAGGGTCTCTTCACCAACTTTTGGGAGCGGAAGCGGGGCAAAATGTTTGGTCATTTAAGAACTCACTTATAGAGAATGCTGCTGTTGTTAAGTGCGATTTTCGAAACAATTGGAGGGATGGACACATACCCTGTTCACTACAAAAATGCTCAGGTCTCAACTCAGGCGAGCTCTGGTGGCGCCCGATCGGCTGATTGACCACATCGACCCACACCTTGATCTTTTGCCAATCTAGGAGCATCAGCTGAGGTAGCACTAAAACGGATGGCTAAGCCCACCCGAAGACGCAATCGAGTGATTCAAAAACAATTTCGAAACCTATGCGATGGCGGCTACCACAAGCCTCCGCCGCCCCGCTACGGTCGATATCGCATGTATACAATATTGATTCTTGGCGACCAACTCAACCGGTCCTCCGGGCCACTTGCTCAGGCAGATCCAACCTCATGTCACATCTTGTTCATTACCAGTCGAGCCCAGTTGGCCGGGAAACGCTGGCATCGACAACGTTTGCACCTGATTCTTGCCGGGATGGCAAAACTAGCTCGCACGCTGCGCAACGAGGGTTTTGAGGTTAGCGAGCGAATTAGCACCACCCTCGCCGCCGGCATCAGCGAGCACCGGGCTGAGTTTTCCCCAACTCAGATTGTTGCCATGTCTCCCACCTCGTGGCGAGCGGTTCGATTGCTCAAAACTGCGGGTGTTCACCTCGTTCCCAACGATCAGTTCCTCTGTGACGCTGGCACGTTCGTCGCTTGGGCGGCCACACGCAAGAGCCGATTACGAATGGAGGATTTCTACCGTTGGCAACGAGAACGTCTCAACGTGCTTTTGGAACCTGATGGAGAGCCGAGTGGCGGAAAGTGGAATTATGACACTGAGAATCGCGAGCCTCCACCCAAAGACGGCCGCTCCTGGCCGAAACCAGAGCATTTCCCGCTCGACGAAATTGACACACTCATAAGCTCACGTATCGATGAGCTTGCCCCACAGGCGTTCGGTGCTGCCTGGGATGGGCTGTGGCCTACCACTACCGCAGAAGCGATAGTTCGACTTGACCGTGTTATCACCGAAGTTCTGCCCCGCTTCGGACCCCACGAAGATGCCATGCTCCACAACGAATGGCACTTAGCGCACACACTGCTGTCATCGTCTCTCAACATTGGACTTCTCCATCCCTTGACAGTTATCGAACGAGCCGAACAGGCCTACCGGTCAGGCAGTATTCCCCTTGCCTCGGCGGAGGGATTCATTCGACAAATCATCGGGTGGCGCGAATACGTTTGGGGACTGTACTGGTTGTGGATGCCCGAATACGCAGCACTCAACGCCCTTGGTGCGCAAGCTCCGATCCCTCCAGCGTTCCTCGGTGCACCTACCGAAATGCGTTGCGTTTCTCGATCGGTAGCCGACATTTACGAACGTAGCTACGCTCACCACATCCAGCGATTAATGGTGTTGGGGAACCTGGCTTTACTTGCCGATGTGAACCCTCAAGCCATGACGGAATGGATGTGGGCAGGCTTTATTGATGCCGCGGAATGGGTGATGGTTCCCAATGTCGTGGGAATGTCTTTGCACGCCGACGGCGGCAAAATGGCCACCAAGCCCTACGCTGCGGGCGGTGCCTACATTTCCAAAATGAGCGACTACTGCAAGGGCTGCGCATATAATCCCAAAAAGCGCACCGGTGAAACTGCGTGCCCGTTCACCACACTTTACTGGGACTTTTTGGCCCGGCACGAGGCACGATTTACCGCCAACCACCGCATGGCACAACCTATCGCAGGCTTGCGTCGACTGTCAGACCTATCCGAAGTTCGTAAGCGCGCTGAGCAAGTTCTTAAGCTGCTCCAAGCCGGAAAGCTCTAAATCTAGATGTGGCCGCTGTAACAAGCCCTATGCGCCCATACCGTGTGGCAAAGGGGAGTGGTCTGCCCCAGACAAACACTGCCACCACGTTGGGACTCGGTTCAATCCAGGCCCGACTCCGGATCAATCTTCGTAGCGGCGGACCGCAGCTGAGCGACCCTTAATTGTGGTGCCCTTCAACACGTCGACCACATGGTCAACTGCGTCGGCAGGAACACCCACTATTGAGTAGTGCTCGGTGATTTTGATCGGGCCGATTTCTTTTCCACTCAGATTGGATTCATTGGCTATGGCACCAACCAGATCGCCAGGACGAATACCAGCGGCGCGGCCAACGCCTACATAGACAGCACCCACGTCGCCTGGATCCGGGCGTGAACCACTCGAAGCACGTGCTGCTGGGCGCTCCGAACGTTCCGATCGGCTGTCCCCACGTTCACGAGCGGGCGCAGCATTCCAGGCCGGAACTTGCTCACTACGATCGTTACCTCCGACATATGGACGGTCACGGTCGCTACCTCGCCCAGCCGGAGCACGATCGAATCCGCGATCGGAACCGCGATCGAACGAGCCACGATCCGACGATCCCGACTTACTTTTGTCCGCCTTGGTGGGCCATCTTTCCGCCGCCCCTGCCTTACTTGATCCATATCCTGAACCAGTTGTAGGACGGGGCCCACGATCAGAGCCGCGGTCACGGTCAAGGCGATCCATCACATCAGGGATCTCTTTTTCGTTTACCGTGGCACCCGTAGCGGCATGCGCCAACTTGATCGCGGCCAGGGCAACTGCGCGAAGATCGATTTCGTCACCGAAGGCATCTAATACGGGCGCATACTTTTCGAGATCCTTGGACTCCATCATTTCGCGAACGTTGGTGATGGTTACTTCGATTTGACGGGCACGAAGGTCGGC
>JAYUVJ010000037.1:0-2743 GCA_043754155.1 Acidimicrobiia bacterium | reverse complement strand
TAGTTGCGGTCTGCGTACTTTCGGTGAGATCGCTTCAAGGGCAACATATCTCGTCCGGTTCCTTCATGGGGGAGGTCACGTTGCTGACTGATCCGCACTGGCGGGGACCACTCTTGAGCGCGGAAGCCCGGGTGGCTGGCAAACATGTCTCGGTAACGGCAAGCGGAGCCCCGGGGTGGCGACTTGCCCGGGCTGAAGCCGGCAATGTGGTCAGCTTGACCGGACGTATTGGCCCGCTCAGAACCCCGATACCTTCCTTTATGGTTGCTCGCCATCTTGCGGGGAAACTGAGCGTCGAGAAGGTTTTGGTTGTCGGCAAAGGAAGTTCTCTGTCCCAATTTGCCAATGGTATTCGCCATCGGATGTTGGCCAGTGGAAAGGTGCTGTCGCCACAGTCGCGTGCTTTGTATGGCGGTTTCTTGCTTGGCGATGACCGGGATCAACAACCGGAGGTAGCCGATGATTTCCGTGCCGCCGGGCTAACCCACCTCTTGGTTGTCTCTGGACAAAACGTGGCGTTCACTTTGGCAGTGTTTTCACCTTTGCTCATGCGTCTGTCTTTACGTTTTCGTTTCCTAAGTGTACTGATTATTCTGAGCGTCTTCGCTCTGGTGACTAGGTTTGAACCGTCGGTGTTGCGTGCGGTGGCTATGGCGGCCCTGGTGGCGCTTTCTCGGTTACTCGGCCGCCCGCAGCATTCTGCTCGTATTTTGGGCCTGGCCGTTATTGGCATGTTGGTGATCGACCCAATGCTGGCGTGGTCGGTTGGCTTTTTGTTGTCGGTTAGCGCTTGTGCCGGTTTGGCCCTGTTGGTGCCGATTTTTGAGAGTATGCGCGGCCCCCGCTGGTTGGTGAGGCCCTTGGCCACCACATTGGCTGCCCAAACTGGTGCGTCGTTGGTGATGATCCCAGTGTTTGGTTCGGTTCCCGTCATTGCACCGTTGGCAAATTTGGTTGCGCTTCCGGCGGCGGCTCCAATAATGAGTTGGGGAGTGGCAGCGGGGTTTCCCGCAGGATTTTTGGGATCGGGAATTGCGCGCATTGTGCACCTGCCTACCGAGCTGTTGCTTCGTTGGGTCGCCGGAGTTGCGCGGCTTGCTGCGGTACTGCCGTTGGGCCAACTTGATGCGACAAGCCTGGAGTGTGCGGCTCTAGCGATGGTTTCGGCCCGGGTGGGGATAAGGTTTTGGAAACTTTGGCGTACACCGAGCTCGCTTGATTCATTTCATTTCAGCGACCCACCTAACTGGTCCAATTCTGCATCTGCAGCAGCAAAACGTAGGACCGCAGGCATCGTGTGGTTCGTTCTCATGGCATCGGTAACCCCAACGGTTCGTGCGCTTACGACCGTGCAATTGGTTCCTCCTCTGATAGTGAAGAGTGCCGAAGTAATAGGCGTACAGAGCAATGTCGGGGGACTCGCCCGCAGCGTTGATGTTTTGGTGGTGTCCCACGGGGTGGATCCAGGTCGTTTGCTCGCAGCGCTGCGGAAGTTCCGCATACGAGCGATCGGAACACTGGTGATCGCCTCGGGAGGACGGCCGCAAACCAAGGTGGTGGGCGCGCTTATGGAACGTGTTTCGGTGGGAGGAGTAGTGGCGGGAAACAAATCCTTTGGCGGACGCGCAACAGCCATCATCGTTCCGAACCCAACAGTTTCGTTCAGTAGCGGCCATCGGGTCTTTTCTGTGACAGCCAGCTCCAACGGGAAAGTTGTGTTAGCGCAAACGGGATAGCTGCGGTCGTGCAGGTAGCGCACGGCCACTCATTGTGTCGAGCGAACTGGTATTTGCTGGAGTGATGGGCTTGGAGTGCCGGTCAGCTAAGTTGCACGGGTGGCTTCGGGTGTTTCTACAGGATCGATGCGTTTAGGTTCAGTGATTCTGGTTCGAGGCGATGATCAGTCGTTGCGGGCCGCAGCTGCGAGAGATCTCATTCACCAAGCCGCCGGTGGCGAAGACCTTTCGCTCGGCCTCGACGATTTTTCCTCAGATGATTACGCCCTAGCAGCCGCCGTCGACGCTGCACAAACTCCTCCAATGTTCACCACGAAACGTGTTGTTGTCGCCCGTGAGGTTGGACGTTTCGCTACTGACGAGATGGAACCGCTGCTCACCTACCTGGCGGCGCCCTGCCCCACGAGCATCATGATTTTGGTTGCAGGTGGCGGCATTATCAATCGCAAGTTGCTTGATGCGATGAAAAAGACGGGCGACATTATCGAAACCGGTATCGGAATCGGAAAGGCCCGCCAAGCCTGGTTGAGCGCAGCGCTGGCCGATGCGCCCGTGCGTTTCGATGGCCGAGCAACGGCTCGCCTTTCGGAGCATCTTGGCGAAGATCTGGGTCGGCTGTCAGGCATCATCGATGTTCTTACTGCGGTTTACGGTCAACAAGCCCGCATCAGTGCCGACGATCTCGAACCGTTCCTCGGTGGTGCAGGCGCAGGCACTCCTTGGGACCTCACCGACGCCATTGATCGCGGCGACGTTGCTGGCGCGCTAAATCACCTAGCCCGAACTTTAGGGGCGGGGGATCGTCACCCGCTCCAAGTTATGGCGTCGCTCCAAGTGCATTTCGGACGAATGCTTCGACTTGATGGCTCAGGCGTGCGCGACGAAACTGAGGCTGCGGCTGCGTTAAGCATGACGGGTTCAACCTTCCCGGCCAAAAAGTCGTTGCTGCAGACCAAAAAGCTCGGTGGAGTAAACATCAAGCGCGCCATTGGTCTACTGGCTCAGGC
>JAYUVJ010000036.1:0-3600 GCA_043754155.1 Acidimicrobiia bacterium | reverse complement strand
CCTCCGACGGTCACATAACCCGCATTGGATACAAACAAATCAATCGGCCCATGGGCCGCCAATGTTTGTTCCACAAGGGCCACAATCGCCGCTTCATCCCTCACATCAATCCCCACACCGGTTCCGCCGATCTCCTGCGCTACGCGTTGGGCTTGCGCCTCATTCAAATCAGCCACCACAATGTGACGTGCACCTTCGGCGTGCGCAGCCCGGGCCAATGCCTCACCAATCCCCGATCCTCCACCAGTGATAACCACAACTCGATCTTTTAGTTCCATGCCGCCACACTACGGGCCGTTTAGATTTTGGCCAAGCCCTGCCGCTCGGATCATCCAAAACTAGGTTTGAGATTGATTTTCGCCGGGAACCCGTTGGACGAAGTTCATCCAAGACCATTACGGATTTGCGCCGACACAGCACCCAAGAACAGGCGGAACGGGCAGACCCGACAGAACGGGCAGAACGGGTAGGACTACGGAACCACGACCTACGATCAACCAGCAGCGCGCTTGCGAGGGTCGGAGGGGAACGAACGTGCTTCGATGAGCGCAGTGGACACCCGGCTCGCTGTTGCAACCACAGAATCGAGCCGTGAGCCCAATACTTCGATCAGCGCATTTTGGGATCGATCCGTTGCCACTTCAATGGATTCTCGCATGGCACGCCCAACCGCATTTAGGGAGTCGCCCGTCTCGTTTAGTAGACCATGGCGGGTGAGACGCTCCTTTACGACAGATATAGCGTCGAGTCCATACCCTCGGCTTGAGGAATACTCGCCGGGTTTGTAATCAAGCCAAAGCTCGGTAAGAAGCGACATTTCTAGTGGGTCAAGGCCCTCGCTAATGCAAACACCGAGGTGGCCATCGCCCCTATGTTCACGTACTAACTCGGATCCGCGCCATAGCCGCCCAAGAGGCGATTTCGGAACGGGGAGGTCGCGTAATCCAGCGAATAGGGGACGGGCAGTTGCGTCGATAAGACTCGTCGCTTCCAGAAGTGCGTTGCCCGCGGCAATGATTTCATCATCGGCCTGAGCCACTTGCTCCAACGATTCCACGGCACCGGCCTCGCGTGCCGCCAAAACTTCAGCCCGGCTGATCAGCGATCGTGAGTGGGTATACAAACCTGTGAGAAAAGTTGGCTCGAAAACTCCGAACGCAGCAACGACCACCCCTGCGGTTGGCTCGCCCAAAAACGCTGCCCGCCCCCAAATGTACGCTTCCAGAAACCCCAGTCCAGATGGCTCTAGCCGATCATGCACACCTTTTCCCCACCAGCTCTGAGTGGCAATCGGCTCCACTGCATCTCGCAACCTGCGGGCCGGGGTTTTCGACACGAATGGTTCAGGAATCGGTGTGCTCGGGCTAGCAAGATAACCGGCAGCGACATCAGAAAACTTCATAGGCATAAGTATCACCCGGGTAGCCAACTGGCCACAAATAGCTAGCGAATTGAACCCACCCTGGCTACGAATCGTTCTCTGTCCCCAACTTTTGCGGAGTGAACAAGGAAGGGTCAAACTGAAATGCCAAAAAGAACACGTCCGCTCAACGTGTGACAATCGAGGAACCAACGACAGGACGTTACGAAAATGAATGTAGGAGCACTTCGGGTTCTTGCCGTGCAGGATGCAGCCATCACCGAGTCGCTTCGCCACGTCGAGATTTACACGATGAACGGGCTTGTGACACTCCTTTGGCATGGGCCCGATGACGCCGAGCGAGTAGTGATTTGCGGCGGCGGAGCCATGGGCGGACTGTTGGGCCCAGCGAATGGTTTCTACCAAGACCTCGGCGATCAACTTGGGGCAGAGGGGTATGGCGTGATGAGAGTTGGGTACCGGGCACCCAACGATCTGGGCACCTGCATTGCCGACATGGCGGCCGCGGCCATGCTTGCGGAGCGACAGGGGGCTGCAAAATTCGTCAGCGTCGGCCATTCCTTTGGTGGTGCAGTGGCGCTCGGTTTGGCACTGGAACCATCACCGGTTGCTACATCCGTTGTTGGGGTCGTTGCATTGTCCACGCAATCGGCTGGTTGGGAGGACGCCGCTGGACTCAACGGGCGACCATTGCTGTTTGTCCACGGTGACACCGACACGATCCTGCCGCACTGGTCAAGCGAAGTAGCCAACGAACTGGCCGGGGGTCACGGTCGGCTGGAAATCCGCCCCGGCGCCGGGCATCTCCTGGCCGAAAACGGCTGTGCCCTTTGGCTACGGGAACACGTGCCGGCCTGGATTCGGTCAACTTTAGGTTCGTGAAGTAAAAGTTGATTGCCGATCGGCGGTTTTGGGCTCCTGTCAGCGAACAAACAGATCGACCTATTGGGAGCTGAGCCGCACCCCGCCTAACCTGGGAGGGTGCTTAATGAGTTCCCCGCCCCCGAATTGTCCGATTGGGAAAACCTTGCTGCCAAAGAAGCCAAGGTCACTTCGACCGAAGCCCTGAACTGGCACACCCCCGAAGGCATCGAGGTGAAGCCGCTGTACACCGCAGCTGATCTCCAAGACATGGAAGCGGTGAACACCTTGCCGGGGCTCGCTCCCTACCAGCGCGGCGTGCGGGCCACCATGTACACGAACCGGGCGTGGACGATTCGTCAGTACGCAGGCTTTTCTACCGCCGAGGCATCCAACGCTTTCTACCGCAAGAACCTCGCCGCCGGCCAACAAGGCGTGAGTGTCGCCTTTGACCTGGCAACGCACCGTGGCTATGACTCCGATCATGAACGAGTGGTCGGCGACGTCGGTAAGGCGGGCGTGGCTATCGACTCGGTGGAAGACATGAAGATTCTGTTCGATGGAATTCCCCTCGACAAGATGAGCGTGTCTATGACCATGAACGGTGCAGTTCTGCCGATCCTGGCGGGCTACATCGTGGCCGCCGAGGAACAGGGCGTCTCGGCGGACAAGCTCAACGGAACCATCCAGAACGACATCCTCAAAGAGTTCATGGTCCGCAATACCTACATTTATCCGCCAACGCCTTCGATGCGGATCATTGGTGACATCATCGAGTACACCTCGGCCAACATGCCTTCGTTTAACTCGATCTCTATCTCCGGTTACCACATGCAAGAAGCCGGAGCCACGTGCGTGCAGGAGCTGGCCTTCACGCTGGCCGACGGCATGGAATACGTGAGGGCAGCACAAGCCAAAGGCATGGATGTCGACGACTTCGCGGGCCGGCTCAGCTTCTTCTTCTGCATCGGCATGAACTTCTTCATGGAAGTCGCCAAGCTGCGGGCGGCACGTTTGCTGTGGTCGAAAATTATGAGCGAATTCGGGGCCAAGAAACCAAGTTCGCTTATGTTACGCACCCACTGCCAAACCAGTGGAGTTTCGCTGACGGAACAAGACCCCATGAACAATGTTGTCCGCACGACCATCGAAGCCATGGCCGCGGTACTTGGTGGAACGCAAAGCCTGCATACGAACTCTTTCGATGAGGCAATTGCTCTGCCAACTGAATTCTCTGCGCGCATAGCTCGCAACACGCAGTTGATCCTGGCCGAAGAATCGGGCGTAACCAAGGTGGTCGATCCGCTCGGGGGGAGCTACTACATCGAGTCACTTACCCATGCGATTGCTTCCGAGGC
>JAYUVJ010000035.1:0-7393 GCA_043754155.1 Acidimicrobiia bacterium | reverse complement strand
CAAACGCTGTAACGGTACGTGGACAGACGATTGGACAGAACAGTTGGAGCGTTACACCGGCTCTACAGTTCAATGCTGGTTTCCCACGTCCTGGCGGCGGATATTGCGACCCACTAAATTGCTACAGCACTGACTGGGTTCCCTGGACCGACAATTGGGCTGCGCACTCGCCGATGTTCGCCGACATCGCGTTCAAAAATGGCGATCTTGTCGTTGGGCTTCGCGACCGATTCGGTGATCAATCTGGTTACCAGTCTGATCAGTATGGCAACAACATTTCCGACAATGGGCTTTCAGCAGGAGACATCCTGCTGGCCTGCGCCACTTCCACTGGATGGGTTCTGGAGTCCAACGCCTCGTGTACGTCATCCACCAGCGGCGCTCATTCATCGCTTGGCGTAGGCAATGGACAGGGTCCCGACGGCGGCGAGTTCTTCTTCCGCGATAACTGGGTATCGGGCGCTAACTCTCATGGCGAAACTGGACAGGGCGCCGTTGTCATTGTCCCGGGAACTTCTACGCTTGTTAGCGCAGCAATGGATCCTATCCAGCAATTTTCTGCAGGACTCTTCGCACTTGACACCGGAACCGGTGACAGGATCGGCGCCATAGAACTGCAACCATCCGCTACTGGCCTTCCGAGCCCAGAGATGAACCAGACCTTCGGCAAAGCTTCTGGGATCGGCGATCTTGAATTGCTATGTGATTCCGCACCCGTTGAGGTTGGGAACCGCGTGTGGGCCGATCTGAACGGCAACGGAATTCAAGATCCTGCGGAGCCTGGCATTGCTGGCGCCACAGTAAACCTCTTGGTTGATCCCGATGGCAGCGGACCAGCGCCAGCGGCGAACTCTTCCGTTGTGAGCGATACAAACGGCAACTATCTTTTTTCCTCCGCGGGCGGAACGAACACCGTAGGGCGAAACTACAACATTGCTCAGCTCAAGGCTGGTGCCGTTGTTTCCTTCTCCATCGCGACTGCAACGGGCGTTACGCTCGGGGCGGGAACGGCAACGATCGCCAGCGGCAGCAACTACGAACTCACCTCGTCGGTGGCCTCGACAAACTCCGACCAACTCGATTCCGATCCAGCCCCAACCACGGGGGCTACGTCAAGCTTCACCGTTGCCGGACCTGGTGCAAATGACCACACCTGGGACTTTGGCTACCGACCAATTTTGATTGACCTTGCCGTCTCGAAAACCTTGCAAACCACCGGGGTGATTAACCAAAACGACACGATTCAATACTTGCTAACCGCTACAAACAACGGCCCCGGGGATGCAGCTGCCGGTTGGAGCATTACGGATATTTTGCCAAGTGGACTTACTTTCACGGCATCGCCACTCGACACCGTTTTCAGCGAAGCCAACTTCAGTTGCGGCGCAGGATCCGGCTCGACGATTACGTGCACCAACTCATTGGGACTGCCAGCGGGTTCTTCAGTTGGGCTCGTACTTTCTGTCGTAGTGGGGTCCACTGCCAGCGGTTCACTAAAGAACGTAGCGGTCATTCGTCCCGCACCAAACGACGTACCAGAAACTAACCGAGCCCCAGCATCTGATCCCGATGCGCTCACCGACACCTTCTCCACTCCTACTAATAATGATTGGGAAGCATCCGTAAACGTTGCCGCGCCTACAACGACCACCACGACCACTACAACGGCCTCCACAACGACCTCCACACCGGAAACTACAACTACCACTCTTGTTGGAACTACCACGACCACCGTTCCCGGCACCACGACCTCGACAGTCGCTGATACAACGACAACAACAATTCCCGACACGACCACGACAACCATTTCGGGTACAACGACCACCACTTTGGCGGGCACTACCACCACGGCTCCGGGCACAACAACGACAACCGCTCCGGTCACCACCACGACGGCCGCGGTCACAACGACCACTCTGGCACCAACGACAACGACAACCACCACACTGACACCAACCACCACCACGACAACCGCCGTCACGACCACCACACTGGCACGAACGACAACAACCACTGCGGCTGCCACAACAACCACTTTGGCACCAACCACCACCACGACGGCCGCGGTCACAACCACCACACTGGCACCAACCACCACCACGACAACCACTGCGGCTGCCACAACAACCACACTGGCACCAACCACCACCACGGCCGCAGCGACAACGACAGCGACAACTACAACACTGAAACCAACCGTCCTTACTCTTCCGCCACCGGTGATTGTGAATGAAACAACGACCACGATTGCGCCCGTACCAACAGTTGCTCCAGCCCCAACTGTTCCAGCAATCATCAACTCGACGGCGACGACGACAACCAAGCCCGAGCCGATTCCCACGTCAACGCTCAAGCAAGTCAAAGCCACTCCTCTCGGCTCGATTGGCGATCGGGTTTGGCGTGATCGCAACAACAATGGCAAGCAGGATCCCAACGAAAAGGGCCTAGCAAATGCAGTTGTGACCCTCCTTTCTCCTGATGGAACCACCCAGCGAGTTTCGACAAATTCGAGCGGCAACTACCTCTTCGAAGGGCTCAAGGCGGGCGACTACAGAGTTGCAGTTGGAGGAACCGCTAAGCCCACAAATGGGCCGAAGGTTCGTGGGTATTCACTCCAAGAAGGTGAGACCAACCTCGATCAAGACTTTGGGTTTAACGATACCGAAGTCAAAGGCGTACAAATCGAGAACCTCGACCCGCTCGCCTTTACCGGCGCCAACAGCATGACCTTCCTCGCCTTGGCTCTGATGTCCCTGGGTGGCGGCTGGCTCGTGGTGTCCCGCCGACGTAAAACTGTGAAGTAACCGCCAAGTGAAACGCCTGTCAATCGCTAACTGGTGAACTCGGCAATTACGGCAGCCAACTCTACGGGCATGTCTCCTTGCACGCTGTGTCCGGCCTCTGTGAAACGTTCTATGCGCGCTGATGGTTGACGACGAAGCAGTTCAGCTTCGTCGTCATCATCAATGACACTTTGCGATCGCATCCCGCGAACCAACATCACTGGCATGCTTAGCGAAGCAACCTGCTCCCACAATGCCGTAAAATCCGGAATGCCACCATTGTCACCTTCCGAGGCCGCTGATGTCGAAGAAGAACCACCAATTGGGGATCCCGCTCCGCCTCGGCGGTAGCGCCACATCCAAGAGCCATCATCGAGCTGCAGTGCATTGTGCAGAATTCCCCTTCGCATCGAAGCCTCCGAACGTGTGGGGTTGTGCTCAATGGTTCGGGCTAACAGCTCCTCAAAACTCGGAAACGTTGCTGGGCCGTTCACAAAAGCTCCAATAGCCGCCGTCTTGGCCCCCTTCACTCCGGGCGTAATGTCCACCAACGTGAGCGACGACACCAATTCTGGATGGGTTGCGGCAATGCCAATTGCGGTGAAGCCACCCAGCGACATTCCCACCAAGTGGACCGGTTTATAGGTCAACTGGGCCATTCCCTCGGCAACAAAGCTGGCGAGAATCGGTGGAGAGATACCTACGGAAACATCAGGAACAAAGCTGTGTCCATGGCCGGGCAGATCGATCGCAATTAACGGTCTGCCCAGTGCCAAGGCGACCGTGTCCCATGTGTGCGCATTCTGTCCTCCGCCGTGCAAGAAGACATAGGAGGCATCTTCGATTCCCCACATAAGCGCACTTAGTTCATGTCCGTCGGCTACCGGCACACCTACTCGACGCACCACCGGTTGGGCCTCAAACGGCAAACCAAATTCCGAAGCATTCTCGGCAAACATCGAAAACTCGTCGTATGCAACTTTGTCCATACCGGGTACCCTATCGGCAGAGACAGGTTTTGCACCAGGCCCTCTGCGTCGTGCGATGCCCAGGCCTCAAGCTAAGGCGGTACTTACGCTTGAACTCCCAATAGCGGCCACTGCTATCCCAGGCCCACGTACCGGCCAAGCGATCGCTTTCGTAGTCGTCGACGTGCTCGCCGACGCGAACGACAAGACGCTCGGATCCGCGGACGAAGCCGTATGCGGTCGACCAGGCACCACCTTTCAACGGTTCAAGTTCTCCGATCTTCCCAAACGTCCGCTGCAAGACGTCTCGCGACGATCTCGGGAGTTCGACTCGACGGTTTCATCAGTGCATCCTTGCACTCGACTGCTGCGATGCGCAGAGAGTTTCCGTGTTTGCCTCATTGCCTTTGGCAGTGCTGCCCCTAACAATCCTTGATCGCTGCCAATCATCCGGCATTCGGGGCAGGCTCGGAGGACGAGACGATGGCCCGGTCGAGGATTCGTTACTCGCTGCCGAGCGAACCGAGGGTTGGCCAGGGTGGACCAGAGCGGAGGAGTTCGAGGATGGTTCGGCCGTGACGGAGTCCGTCGGGGAACTGATCGTGAACGTCCCATCGCCACGCGGCGACCATAGCGAGTACTAAACGTCGACACTCGTTGAGGAGGTCTTGATCGAGCTCTAGGTAGTGGTCGGTGACCTCGCTCGGTAGATGGGCTGCGTCGAATTCCACCGGGCCACGACAACAGGTCTCTAGATCGATGAAGAGCAGCCCGTTCGTAGTGTTGAGCATGTTCCCCGGGTGAGGCTCGCCGTGAAGGAGCTGTTCGGCAGCCCCGAAGTGATCGATCTTCCGACGAGCGCTGGCCAGCGTGCCGAGCAGGAGTTCACGTCCAGCACTGTCGAGTGCGGGCGTTCGATCATGGTCCTCAACCAAACGCAGCGCTTCATCGATCCGGTCGGTAAAGCGCGGTGCTGGAACATCGATGTTTCGCATTCCGGCATGAAGTCGCTGCAGAACGTGTGCGTAGTCGGCGGGTGAGCGTTGGTCACTGGAATTCGCGTTATAGAAAGTCCAAAATGTCACGGCGAAGCCATTACGTTCGTACACACGCTGTTCGAGTCTGGCCTCTAGAGCGACAACAGGAGCCGCTGCTGCGACGAGTTGCTGAGCTACCTCAACTTCGAGTGCCGCGACTTCTTCGCCGATTACTGCGACCCGAGCGAAGACGTCACAAGGCAGTAGACGCAAGCCGAGCTTGTTCGAGTTCTGGATCAGAGCCACGTCCTCGACTGCTAGATCCAGTTCAGCTGCAATCAAAGTCACGACCGCAATCGCTCGCGCCACCCCGTCCATGTTCACGAACTGAGTCTGCCACTCAGCTTTCAGAACGACACAAGGAAGTACGCCAACCGGCGGCGCCACCGCCCGGCGTTGGGGGGCACCCATACGGGTCAGCCGGCTGTATTTCGCGGTTCCGCGTCGAGCGGATGATCAGGTGTTCGCTCGGCCCGAGTGAGAACTTCGTTGGCTGAGATGCCTCGTCCCGAACATTGACAACATTCCCATCAACGCACCGACGATGGCACCCCATCCAGGAGTGAGGCCGGGTAAAAACTGACCGACGGCGGATCCAGCGCTTCCTACATCGTGGACGAGTTTGCCTCCGACCGCTCCTCCTGCGAGGCCAGCAAATGTGGTCGCTGAGACCCATGCTGCTCCCGTTGCTTCCTTTCGCCGGCGGCTGCGGCCGGTGACGATCTGAAGCGAGCTGCTTAACTCCGCAGCCAATACTCGGCTGGTCTGGATCGCTTCGGTTGTTCAGATGAACCCCAAGCTGGAAGGCTGCCGGGGTGTATCCGTCGTCGGCTGCGATGCGTAGCCAGTGCTCGGCCTGATCTGGATCATGGTTCGCGTAGAAATTGCCGAGGCTGTAGGCCGCGACAACATCTCCGCTCGTTGCAGCTTCCCTCAAGTCGCTCTCGCTGGTGTCAGAGGGTCCCGGGATGCCAGGCCCAAGACATAGCATTGCTAGTCAGTTCCAAGTACACGAGCAGTTCGGTGACTCTTACAACCCACGAAACACAGATATGGACGGCGATCGATGCGATGACGATTGACTCGACCGATGCTCCGCCGAGGTCATAACCGGGGTTTCCGAAAATCCCGTTCGATACCTCTGGACAATTGCTCAAGCTGGGTCGCCATGTGAGGGGTGACCTCGATGACGCGATCAAGTCCAGGTTACTACCGAGGAATTGCCGAATCAGCTCGGGTCGATAGAGCAGCGAATTCCGGCCGCTACTTAGGAACGCGAGCATCGTGCGGTACTCATCCGACGGGATGTATTCCGCCAGGAGGTCATACGGAACGTCATCGGGCCACCGGCCCAAGCTATCGCCCAAATTGTCAAACAGCCCAAGGGGCGCGGCCGCTCGCAACACTCCGACCAACGGAGCCAGTGGACGCCGGCTCAACTCCCGGTACAACGGTGAGATTGATTGACGGACCCAGATTGGGTTCCGGGCTAGTACTCAACCTTGCCGACTGCTCACCCCTCGTTGAGACAGCGACCCAGCCAATAATCGATGCGTCCATCAAGATGAAGTAGCTGGCTTTCCGCCCGCTGGACCTCAACATCTGAGTATCTGGGTCCGCCACTTTTGACCCTATCGCCTTGTTCCATGGTCCAATCTTTGCGGATCCGACGGGAGTAGCGCGCATTTGTCGGGTAGGGATATAGAGGGCAACTGAACGAGAACCCGTTCGTAAGGACCCATCCCTGCCACCTGGCGGCACCTACGATCGGATGTGCCGATGAAAGTCATTTCATAATACTCTGCGCGCATACGGCTCGTTCGGGCGCTGGCGTTTCGATTCTTAGACGGATTCGGTGATGTTGCCGTAGCGTTGTTGTGCTGCTTGGGCTGAGGTTCCAAGCAGGGTGCCGATGCGGGCCCAGCTGATTCCTTCGGTGCGTGCGGTTTCGACAGCTTCAACGATTTGTCGTTCGGTACGTGCACGTGCAAGTGCTGCTCGTTGGAGGAGGTATTCGGCGACGGGTCGTTCGTCGTTTTTGGTTGGTTCGTAGTCTTCGAATCGTTTGGCGAGGTCGTCGGCGTGGTCGAGGATTTCTTGAATGGTTTTGGGCATGGTGGTCACCGGAGGAATTTGTCGCGGGCGGGCATTGCATGAATGATGAACTCAGGTGTCGTCAGCGGTAGCGACACCTATTTCGAGGAGGCGTGTTGCGGTATCGGGGCCGATGAGCATGGTGAGGTCGCCGAGTTCGAAGATTCGGATTGGGTTGCGGTAGGCGTGGAGCATGTCGTCGTCCTGGACCCCGTGTTTACGGGCACTGTGCAGAATCACCGGGTCCACGACATCAACTTACCTTGACGAGGGGTCTAGTTCAACCTCCGGTAACGAACGCAACGACCACGTACGCCGCATGGCGGTCAAAGTTCTCGCGTCGCCGGTCATAAATCGTTGTCGTACGAGGGTCAGCGTGGCCTGCCGCGATTTGCACGTCACGTAGTGGGACGCCTGCGTCGAGGGCGGCCATGATGAACGCGGCTCTGTTGAGAGGCGGCGTCCATGGTTGATGCGGCGAGACCGCGTTGTTCCATGTGATGTCGATACA
>JAYUVJ010000034.1:0-17222 GCA_043754155.1 Acidimicrobiia bacterium | reverse complement strand
GATGCTCGTTCTCTATGAGCCGAGCTCGACATTTGGCAACCCGCAGAACACAACCCGCCGAACACAACCGCCGAACAGCCGGGCATCTTCCGTGGCCCTCAGTTGGCTGCGCAATTGTGGCCATCGACATCATGTTTGAACACCATCCGATTGGGTAGTGATTTCGTCTATGAGGTCGAGAGGCGACTAGCGGTGCGTGGAGGAGACTCAAGTGTCTGCAGACGAAAAGGTAACAAAAGAACTTATGAAAACCCTGGAGGACGGACGTCTAGGTTACGAACAAGCGGCGGAACGGCTGTCGAGCGAGCAGAGTTCGATTTCCCTACAATTGAGCGCAGAAGCGAACAGACGATTCGAAATGTACACAGAGCTTCAGAACTTGGCTTTGTCCTATGGCGATGAGTTAGAAGAATCTGGGTCAGTTGCCGCTGCGGTTCATCGAGGATGGTTAGCGGTGAAAGATTCTCTCGCAAGCAACAGCATCGCTGCAGTGCTTGGCGCAGCCTTAACTGGAGAGAATTATTCTATTGAGCAGTATGAAGAGGCCCTCGCCGCAGACCTGTCAGACGAGTTCCGGCCAGTTGTCCAACGCCAACTCGAAGTGTTGAGAACCGCCTTGTGCGAGCTTGAAAATTGGGCGGCTGGAGTCAAAAACTAGGTTCACCAAGCAACCACGTCCGGGAAGTATTTGTGCGCAGTGTGAAGTATGTGTGCGCAGTGTCATGCAATCGTTTCTCCAGGCGGATCGAGGAGGAAGTACAAGTAAGCCCATACCTGCTTTTTCTGGTCCAATACAAGCCAAGAGAAAATCGGCCAGCGATCGCTAGGCGTTCCGAGAAAGGAAGTTCTAGAGCGGTTTCTGATGTTTTTAAGAACGATGTTTATAGCTCCGTTGAGTGGGTAAGAAGAGAACAACTGTCGAGCGACAACGACGTTCCCACCGAACTCAAGGAGGCCCGATGTACATCGGACTAGGCACGCTTATCATCATCATTCTTCTAGTGGCACTTCTGACCTAAGGGAAAATCATGGATATCAAAGCACAATTCTTTGTCTACTTGGGTGCCGCCATTTGTTTCATCTTGGATGCGGCGGGCGAAACGTGGAAGTTTGGAGCCCGAACGCGTTCTGGAACGCAACCACTAGTTGCTCTCTTACCTCTGGGGCTTTTCGCAGCGTTGCTTCCCACTCTATGGAATGTGGCAGAAGCCGCGTTCTGAACTTGGATGGCCCAACTATGAAACTAAAACGCTTAACGCTTTCACATAAGCGACAGCCGCATGTAACGCCAACCCGGACAACTCGTAACCAACCAGCCCCGAAATGTGAGGTATGTGAGCAGAACGTTCACTCCTCGGTGCCCAACCCGGAGCCAGCTCCTCCTCCTGTCCCTCCGGCTCCAGGAGACCCGCTTCCCGCCCCACCGAGTGCTCCGGAGCCGTTGATACCCGAGCCCATAGTGCCGTCGGATCCACTAATCCCATCGGACCCGTTCCTGGATCCCGGGAATCCGTCGACATCACCGGTTACACCTTGGTGACTTCTTCGGTCCCAATGTTTTTCTTTTGGGTCTTGTCGCCAGTTCGGTGTTTTGACCGGATTCGGTTCTGCCACTGAACTGATGCACTCCAGCTTTTTCACCGATATTTGTTGGACCTATTTGACGCAAGCTGCGTAATACAGGGCTTGGAGTTGCTCTGTATCTGAGATTCATATGAGCATTCGGCCTGAGCATTTTTCAACATCAAGTATTTCAGAATGAAATGTTTGGACTGTAGGTTCTCGGGTAACAGCGCAGCATGAACATGGTTCGCCTGATCAAACTCAGAATTGCAGCACGCTTTCCTTGTGGCCTCTGCGCGTTGCTAGGCACCCATACGATTCGCAATCGTATGGGTGCATTTGTATTTGGAAGTGTGCTGACTGCAGGCATGTTAAGTGCGTGCAGTTCTGCAAATCAATCGGCGGTTGAGGCAAAGGTTTCGGTTTCTTCTACCCTGGCGGGGGGTGAAACCGAGACGACGATTTCCACTAACCAGCCGCGTCCGCGCTTCGTTCTGGGAGCACCAGCTCCGGGTCTCGATTTCACTCCGCTTCCAAACCCATCTACCCCATCAGCTCAAGCGAACACCGTTGTACCTATTGAGTCCGTCACGATTGCGGATAAACGAAAAGCGATTACTGCCTTCGCTAATGCGGTGGTAAGGGACGATTATCAGCTTGCATTTACGTTGCTCAGCCAAGGAGATCGCACACAAATAGGTTCTCCAGCGAAGTTTGGAGCACTGCTGGCCCAAGCCCCTAGTTGGATCTCATTTGCTGTACTACCCGCATCGAACGAACCGGATATCAATTCGAGCACTGTTGCCGGATCGGACCGTTCAATCGTGGCCTTGATGGTGCAACAGCAGCCGAGCATCGATGAAATACGCGGAGTTGTTGCGTCGAGCGCTCGTGTGGAGTTAGTGATGTTGGAAGAAAATGGAGGCTGGCATGCAGTATGGCGAAGGCACAAGGTCATTCAGAACTTTGATGCTTCGGATGCTGAACTGATCCTCAACGTAACGCAATGGGCCGAAGGACGCAGGGCCTGCGCATCTGATGGTGCACCAATCGAAGACGCCAAACCCTATGCCAACGAATATGACGGTGGGTTGGTTGGCGAAGTTTGGCTAGCCAAGACGTTATGTACAGCTCCATCAACTGTCTCGGTTGAAAGCGCTGGCGATTTCGATTCCATTCTTGATCCCCAGGCATTAGTGGATGCATTTGGTGCGGACGCTTACCAATGGGCGCGAGTCATAAAAATAAATGCGCCTACGCCGTTCTTTGCAATTGCTGCGCCCCTCGGTGCTCACTGGGTTGTGGTGGGGCTTTCGAGCATCCCCTAGCCCGGCAACTTAACAATCGAATTTGCATCACAGTTCGATGAATTCCAAATCTCTCGACACTTGAAGCTCGGTGTCGAATGAAGTGTTAGGAACGCAACTTGTTCCGAGCGAGTCGCTACCGGATCTCCCGGTGTGTGAAGCAGCAAACCTACCCCCAAAGGAACTAATGAAGAGTATCAAGAGCACGAAACGGCAGGCCCTCGCAAGGGGCATTCCGGCTATTGGCATCGCCGCAGCCCTAGGGATGGCGATTACCATTCCCGCAAACGCTTCAAGTCACCGAGAAGCACCTTCGATTACCGAAGATCCAGTAGCCGATCTCACCGATCTTTACGCGTTTGTGAGTCCCGATCGCACAGATTCAACCACGCTCGTGATGAACACAGATCCGTTCCAGCTTCCGGGCGGCGGACCGAACTTTAATAAGTTCGGAGATGATGTGCTTTACGAATTCAACATCGACAACAACGGTGACGCAGTTGCTGATGTGAAGTACCAGTTCCGTTTCAAGACCACGTATGCGAACCCCAATACGTTCTTGTACAATACGAACCAGGTCACTTCCGTCGATGATCCCGATTTGAATCGTAAGCAGACATATAACATTACTGAAGTTCGGGGCAATAAAAGCACCGTTATTGGCAAGGATATCCCCACGGCTCCAGCCTATGTGGGGGCACTGCGCTCAACTCCGAACTACAGAGCAACCGCAGCTGGGGCCATCAAGTCCCTTGAGGGTGGGGCTGTAAAGTCCTTTGCCGGTCCGCGCGATGATCCATTCTTCGCCGATCTTGGATCAATCTTCGATCTTGGAGGGCTTCGACCGCTTAATCCGTTCCACATCATCAAACTCGATAAGGCATGGGGTGTCGACTATCTGGCTGGATTTAACATCTCTTCGATTGTTCTGCAGATTCCGAATTCCCGTATCACCAACGGGGGTGATCCTGTAGTGGGCGTTTGGTCGACAACCTCGCGTCGTCCGGGCAATTCACAGGGCGACGGCGAAGGCGGTTGGAAGCAAGTTTCTCGCTTGGGTAATCCTCTCGTCAATGAGGTGGTCATTCCAGTTGGCATGAAAGACGTTTTCAACAGCTCAAGCCCTGATAAGGATGCTCAGTTCGCCAAGTATGTACTTGATCCAGAACTTGGCAAACTTATTCCGTTCCTGTACGGCCCCTCGGGAATCAAAGTTCCAACGTCGGTTGATGCTGGCCTTGGTGCGGCCTTTCCGGGTCGCCAAGATCTTGCCACGATCTTCTTGACAGGCATCCCCGGCCTGAACAAATCAAAGACGTTCTCGGCGCCTTCTGAGGAATTGCGTCTCAACACCAGTATTGCCAAGTCTGCTTTTCCGAATGGTAGAGCACTTGGTGACGATGTGATTGACGCTGCACTTCAAGTTGTTGCTGGGGCCAATCCACTGGTAAAGGATTCCACCTTTACTGGTTTTCCCAACAATGCATTGACCGATGGAGTAAACGCCAACGATCGCGAATTGATGGAAACCTTCCCCTATGTGGGATTGCCCCGTGATGGTTACGGAGCAGACTCGGCCGTTGAGCCCCGCAAGCCGTAAGTGATCTAGGCGAGCCCGTCTAGATCAACATCGTTCAGTGAACTTGGAATACAGCGTGCGTGAAAATGACTTGATGTTTTTGTCGGAGCCTACGACACCCATGTCGTGGGGACGAAGGTCAAAACATGCGCCGGATACCTTCGATGCTGAACCGGAAGGGCCCCCCTGTTACGACGCTTCACGCCGTAACAGGGGAGGGCTCTTTCGCCTAACCCGGGTGTTCACGATTGCAGTGATCCTCTCAATTGCTGGGCTGCTTCTCGGCACCGAAGTAAGCCCTGCGCTGTCGGTTGGTACTTCAAGTGCCAACAAAGTGTTGCAGGGTTCTGGGAGATCTCAAGTTTCAACAACTGAACGGATTGCCGCGCTAGAAGCGTTGCTCGTTCGCAATCCCAATGATGGAAACGAATGGCTGAACCTCGGTTCCGCTTACCTGCGCAAAGCGTTCGAAACCGGCGATCCAGCGCAATATCCGCTAGCGCAAGGATCACTCCTGCGTGCTGCGCAACTCCTTGGCTATTCGCCGGAAATACTAAGCGCGCAGGCGACACTTGCCTTGGCCCGGCATCAATTTGTGGCCGCGCAAACCTTAAGTACACAGATCCTCAAACAGCGGCCATTAAGTGTGGAAGGGCGAATTGCGCGCTTCGATGCCATTGTGGAGTTGGGGAAATACGATCAAGCGCTTGCCCTAATAGAGGAACTCGTTGACCAAAGGGCTAGTTTGTCAACGATGGCAAGACTTTCTTACATAAAGCAACTGCTGGGAGACAGTACCGGCTCGGAAATGGCCATGCGGGCAGCGGTTGGGGCGGCACCAAAGGGCTCTTTCGATCGAAGTGTAGCGCTGGGTTACCTGGGTGACGTCTTGATGGAGAATGGCAAGCTTGCCTCAGCCTCGCTCGCCTATCGAAGTGCTCTCATGGTTGCGCCATCGTTGCCAAATGCTCTTCTCGGAGAAGCCCGCGTGTCCATGGCGCGTGGTGACCCGATCGAAGCACAGAGAAACATCGATCGCCTCATTGAACGTATTCCTACGCCGGGAGGTTTGGGCTTTCGCGCTGATATTGCCCGATCACTCGGCGACACTCAGGCAGCGGTTTCTGCCAATCAACTTGTTGATGCCAGCGTTCAACTCTTTCGAGCGAACGGTTCTGTTGTAGACGCCGAACTGGCTGTTTTACTTGCAGACCGCGGGCCCTCAGGTGCAAAACAAGCATACGAAACTGCAAAGCGAGCTTACCAAGAGCGGCAAACGATCTTTACTTCTGATGCTTTGGCATGGTCGCTATTTGTTTCAGGCAGATTGTCCGAGGCGGCCTTCTATGCGAAACAGGCTATTCGTACGGACCCGGTTGTTTCATCGGTGCGGTGGCATGCTGCCGCGATTTTTGCTGCCGCTGGAGAAGTTCAACTGGCACGACGCGAATTAAAAAAGGCTGCTCTCAATTCGTGGTTTTCTCCATCCCAACGTCCAGCGCTTCTCGCTCTGGCCAAGAAGTTGGGCGTGGTCATTCCCTCAACTTCGCTTCAACCCGCGCCCAACAAGGAAACATCGTGAACAGAGCTCTTTTGCGAACGCCACCGATCGGCTGGTTCGCTGGATTGGGTTTGCTGCTGGTGGGTTTTGGGTTTGTTGCGATAGCACCCGCGGAAGCTCATCCACTGGGAAACTTCACAACCAACTCAGCGCTACACGTAATCATTTCGCCGCGGGCCGCGGACCTAACGTATGTGGTGGACATGGCCGAAATTCCTGCGCTATCGGTTCGTCAGGAATTGGGTGCGCCATCGGGTTCGGTTCCGATCAAAGCGGCAAAGCATTGGGCCCAATCACAGTGTGCTCGTTCAGGAAAATTGTTGAACGTGGCCGACGGTGTTTCACGGATCGAGTTGGCACCAAAAAATAGTGTGGTTACATTTCCGCAAGGACAAGCTGGGCTCTCAACGTTGCGACTCGAATGCAGGTACCTCGGTCAGCGATCATCGGCGTTGGACCAGCAAGAGTCAAACCAAGCCGCAGGCGGAGTAGCAAAGGCAAAGGGACAAATCTTCACAATCAGCGACGACAACTTCTCCGAGCGTCTTGGATGGCGAGAGATTTCGGTTGAAGGTTTGGGTGTTGCGGTTTCAGGCGACGTAAAGCTACGTTCGCCTACGGTGATGCTGTCGAAGTATCCCAAGGGGGCAATTAGCTCTCCGCTGCGCGACCAGAGTGCTTCTCTCTCTGTTGTTAACGAGGCAGGCGTTAACGATGCAGTTAACGAGGCAAGTTCTGCTGCCGGGCTTCCAAACACGACCGTGGACCGGTCGATTCAAGGGGGGTTGGTAGCACGAGGAAACGATGGACTTACTAATCGATTCCAATCGTTGGTTGCGGAGCAGGACGTAACGTTGTGGTTCGCCCTTGGTGCAATGTTCCTGGCGTTGATCCTTGGTGGACTTCACGCGTTGGCACCTGGGCACGGCAAGACAATTATGGCTGCCTACGCGGTGAGCCGACGGGGAGGGAAGCGGGACATCCTTGCCATCGGCGCCACGGTTGCGCTCACCCATACCGTTGGCGTGGCCCTTTTGGGTTTGCTCGTGTCAGCCACCAGTGTTGTTTCGCCAGCGCGCACCTTGCAGTGGGCGAGCGTTGTATCGGGCGTTATCGTTTTTGCAGTGGGCGCGACGATTGTTCGCAGCAGAATTGTGCGAATCGGTAGTCCTCGGTTATTCGTCGAGGGTGGATACTTAGGAAGCGGCCGGCCCTCGACTCTGGGTAGTGCAACACTACCTGATCGTGCTGCGAAACAGGATCGCGGCCATAGCGATCCTGGACATCATGCCCACGGACATGACGAACATGGGCACGATCATGATCACGGACATGAAGCACACGCGCGCGGGCATGTTGATTACGGGCATGTTGAGAACGGTCCTCATGATCACTCGCATGATCGACACGGGCATGAAGGACCCGGGCATGATGGACCCGGGCACGCGGATGATGAACACAGGCATGATCATGGACCGGGTAACGGGCACCTCAAACACGAACACGACCACCACGGCGAACATGTGCACGATAACGGACGCTCAAGCCGCGCTGCGTCAAACATTAAAGCATGGCTCCGACCGACCTTTCGGGCGCGTTCATCCAAAGCGCGCAACGATTCTCGCTTTGTTGTAAGCAGTCACACCCACGGTGGTTGGTCGCATGAACATGTCCTTCCGGCCCCGGGAGCCATGGTGAAACGCCGAGAACTCATCGCTATGGGTCTCGCTGGCGGATTAGTTCCGAGTCCTTCCGCTCTCGTTGTGCTGCTTGGCGCTATCGCTCTGGGGCGTGTGGCGTTTGGAATAGCTCTGGTGATGGCCTACGGAGTTGGATTAGCGCTTACGCTGATTGCCGCGGGACTCCTACTTGTTCGCTTCGAGAGCGGTGCACGAAGGATTACCTCGCGCATGACGTCGTCAACCGGGAAAAGGTTTGCTTGGGCGATCCAGCTTCTTCCGCTGGTTTCGGGTTTTGCCATCGCCGGTGCAGGGCTGCTCCTGGTTCTGCGATCCGCTCAGCGTATGTAACGAACGAACTTCACAAGTCACGGCCAGAGTTTGCTTTAGTTATTTTTGTACGATGCCCGCTAACACGTTGATCATCACGGCGATTATAGAAGTGCCAAAGACGTAGGACAGCAACGCTTGGCGGGTCACCGTGGATCGAATGGCTCGGCTGGTAATTACCGTGTCGGAAACTTGGTAGGTCATCCCAATCGTGAACGACAGATAGGCAAAGTCAGCATACGTAGGTTCTTGTGGGCCGAAGTCGATTCCGCCTTTCTGCGTGGAGTACTGATGGGCGTAGCGAAGCGTGAATACCGTGTGCACCACTGACCAAGAAAGAGCGATCGATAAAATGCACAAAACGGTAAGAGCAAACTGTTTTGCACCTTGCATCGAGGAAGCGCGAAAAAGGCCAAAGCCAACCCCCACCAGACTCATCAATGATGAGCTAACCAGCAGTACTCCAGCCTCCGCTCGCGTTTCGTCTTCCTGGGCTGAGTGCGAAGCCGTAGCTGCCTCGTCTAGGCCGGCAATCGTGGTCCATGTCCAAACAAGAAAGATCACCGACGTTGTGGTCCAGCCCCCCAATACCACCAGCTCCCAATAGGCACCAAGACGCGCAGTGGCCATCCCCACGATTCCGCCCATCACAACGCAGGAGATGAGTCTCGCTCGGTGCGACGCAGAACGTAAAGAGACCTTTTTGGACATCTCTTTACAGTACGGCTTGGAACATCTTGCATATCAACACGCGGAGGTTCCTATCTTGACGGTAAAGCCTGCGAAAAGTGACAGCGTTAAGAAAGTGCGGTTGAAAAGGAAGACTCACAACAGGGTGTACCTTCGTTGCAACACGATTTTTTCCCTCGAACGTGTTAATGCCAAGAGATTGGGATTGAGGGCGTTGCTCCAGACCCTGGTACCGCTTGCTGAACGTTTCACGTCGCATCCGATAGGAGCTCAATGGGTCTCTACGATTTACCCTCAATCACGGTACAAAATGATTGGCATCAGCTCAGTTCAACCCTTGTGGACCTTCCAAGGCACGAGACGTTCGTTGTATTGGGAGGAGAATTTGATGCTTCCAGTTCCGAGATGCTGATGGAAAAACTGAAGGTTCTGGTTGCGAACGGTCAAGTTGACCTCACACTCGATTTGAGTGGCGTTGGGTTCCTCAGCGCTTCCACCATTGGGGTGATCGTGGAACTTAGAGAACAGTTTCGGAAAAACAATCGCGTGTTCACAGTGGAATCCCCCTCGGCCGAAGCGCGAAGGGTATTCGTTGCGTGTGGGCTCGCTTCTCTGTTGCAAACGAAAGAGCTGTATTTGAGTGCGGATCAGGAGGTGGTGAATTCGAAAGTGTTGGATGGGAACCTGTTGAACACAAAATTGTTGAACACAAAATTGTCGGACACAGGAGAGTTGGACACAGGAGAGTTGGGGCCTCAGAGTTCCAGTCTGGAGGGCGGGGGCGAAACGCGGGGGCGTAGCGGACACGCGCTTGGCAGTTGGGTCACTGTGGCGCCAGAGCGGTCCGAACGCGGAACAAGCTCACCGACACGGTTAAATTTTCCGCAGTTAACGGTCGCGCTAAACGCGCTTTGCTCACACTATGAAAAGCCAGCGACCTCGTTTCCCGTTGGAGGGTTTGCGCTTGAGAACGGAATTTTGGGAACGAACTCGATGGGATGTGGGTGGTTATAAACCGTGCCCGAACGCCGTCGCAACCGCATTCTTTCGCTTCTGTTCGATAGGGGAGCCAACTTTGAAACTACGCGACTATGCGAAGTTTGTGCCGAAGTGACCTCGATGAGCGGCGCCGGGATTATGCTTATGTTTGAGGATGCCCCTCAGGGAACTGTTTGCACCACCAATGAAGTGAGTTCACAGCTCGAACAGCTGCAATACACGTTGGGCGAAGGACCTTGCGTTGATGCTTACCGAGAGGACCGTCCAGTTTTAGAACCTAATTTGGTTCATCCTGAAACGTTGCGCTGGGTGGCCTTTACCGAAGCGGCAGTTAATACAGGAGCCCAGGCGGTCTTTGGTTTCCCCCTTCAAGTAGGAGCGGTTCGTCTCGGCGCGCTCAACTTGTACCGAGATAGTCCGGGAGCACTCGATGAAGAACAGTACGCCAACGCGTTAGCGGCTTCGGCAATTGTTGCTCAGGCGGTCCTTGTTCTACAAGCCAAGGCACCCAATGGGATGCTTGCGCAAGAATTGGAGCGATCATCGGATTTCCAATACGTCGTTCATCAGGCTGCAGGGATGATTGCGGTGCAACTGAGCGTGAATGTTACCGAGGCTATGATTCGCCTGCGGGCCTTTGCATTCGGGAATGAGCGCAGGCTGTCGCAGGTGGCTGCGGAAGTAGTGGATCGAACACTTCGTTTCGATTCCGCCGGGTTAGACACCTGATGAACCGCCACACGTTTCAGAAACAGAATTGTCAAAGGGTTCCAATGCGCGATGTTTGGAAGGTATGTTTTCTGGGTATACGGGCACATCAATCTTTCACTCAGCGATGACCGGAACACCTTTGGCCGGCACCTCGATCAAGGGAGCACCTATGGCCAGAACAATTTCGGCCCGCACACATATAACAAGTAACACTCGGAGAACTCATGTCTAGAGAATCGGCCCTTGTAAATACCTTTGTTGACCTAGCCGACACGCTCGTTGCCGATTTTGACGTAATCGAACTCTTAAGCCGACTTACCGATGGTTGTGTGGAAGTTCTCAACGTAGACGCCGCTGGCTTGATGCTCATTTCCGCTGACGGTGATCTGCGGGTGATGGCCTCATCGAGTGAAGCCATGCGCAGCCTTGAACTGTTTGAGCTTCAAGCTGAGGAAGGGCCTTGCCTTGACTGTTATCGAACCGGCGAAGCAGTATTGAACCAAGACCTTGCCTCCACCGAACAACGATGGCCAAGGTTTACCGTAGAAGCACGGGAAGCCGGTTTTAATGCTGTTCACGCGTTGCCGATGCGGCTGCGCGGAACCATCATCGGCGCGCTAAATCTGTTCCACAAGTTGCCTGACAAGATGGCAGATAATGACATTGCGGCCGCACAAGCCTTTGCCGATGTTGCAACTATTGCCGTCCTCCAACATAGAGCGGCGATGGAAGCTCGGGTCATCAAGGATCAGTTGAACTTTGCGCTCAATAGCAGGATCCTCATCGAGCAAGCGAAAGGCATGATTGCCGAGCGTGAAAACCTTGATATGAACGCTTCCTTTTCGCGGCTACGAAACCATGCCCGTGAAAACAACCGCCGCCTGATAGATATCGCCCAAGAGATCATCAGCGGCGAAGCACTCCCTCTAAAGGCAGACGCCCAGTAGCCTGACTCGACTTCGGTAAGCAGATCTCGGGTACGAACCCCCGGCGCGAAACGACGGAACCGCACGCTTTTGGAGCGTGCGGTTCCGTCTTTTGGCTTTTTCTTCTTTGTTTGGATTGCTCTTGTTGGCTTACACGGCTGGAGCGGCTACCACCAAAGTGACAGCAACCGAAGCCACGAGCGATCCACTCTTTCCGGTAATGGAGAGCGGATAGGTTGTGGCGGGTGTGCTTCGTGTGGTGGTCACCTTCACGGAAACTCCACTTGAGGTTGTCTCGGTCGAGGAGGTAGCGGTTGGTGGCAGGCCTTCCACTGTAAATGCCACCGTACCGTTGAAGCCACCGATCGGAACAATCTTAAGCTCATAGGTGGTTGAGGCACCTTGGAGCACAGTTGCTGAAACGGGTTGTGCCGAGATGCCAAACCCTGGCAGATTGCGTGTAACCACGAGGGTAAAAGGCAGAGTCTGCGTGAAGGTTCCACTCGTTGCCACAACCGCCAATTTGTAAGTTCCTGCTGCCGTTTCAGCAGAAGTGGACAGCACGAACTTTGTCGTGCGTCCAACAGTTACCATGGTGCGAATTACCACACCGGCCGGCGCATTGTTCAAAGCAAGGGTTACTTCTGGCGGCTCTGGAGCTCCAGCGATTTGCCCGGTAGTGATATTGGTTGTTGCATCACTGCCGGCGTTCACGGTGACTAGAGCAGGGGCGACCGTAAGTACAAAAGGCCCAGTTCTTCGGACAATCAATCTCGTAGCAATTGAACGCGAAATTCCCCCACCAGACCCAGTAATAACTATCAGGTACGTTCCCGACAGGGTGGCTGTTGTTGTGGTGACGTACAAGTTTGAGTTGGCTTGGGTGGGATCGGGTGCGGCGTTGGCGGTGGTGGCATTGGGTAAGCCTTCGACCTTGAACGTCACGGGACCGGTGAAGGCCCGCCGGTCTACCCGTATCCCGAATACGGCCACTTCACCCGGAGCAACAGTTCGATTCTGCACGTCGGCTACCAAGGAGAAGTCTCCTACTGCGGTCGCTGGAGGTGCGGTCGCTGAGGGGGGCAGGGTAGTGGCTGGCGCCGGGTTAACGGTGAGCCTAAATAGGGCAATCTTCTCCTGTGAGCCCGAAAATCCACGGACGACGTATACTGCCGAGCCGCCAACCGTTATGGCGGAGGTAACCATCTGGAGTTGATAACTGCTATCAGACAGGGCGGTGATGTTCGCGGTCAATCCAGGCGGCAGATCCGGCACGTCAAGACGGATCGTGCTTCGCAGGCCTCCGGTTCTGGTTACGGCAAGCGAGTACGTTGCCGTTGCTCCTGCGTTAACGGTTTGAGCATCACCCAAGACGCGAATGGTGAACGACGGCGTGACTTTCTTCGTGGTTTTCTTCGTGATTTTCTTACGGACAACCTTTCCTTTGGAGGCGGCGGTACTGGTGCCTATGGGTACGGCGATAGTGGCGATGGTGGCAACTATCGCCAGGCATGCGAATCGACGAAGCCTTCCTTGCCTTCTACTCGGACCGTTTGCGTGCATAGTGAGTTCTCCCTTGGATATGGTGCGGTGGCGGCGGGGACATTGGATATAACTCCAACATTCCGCTTCGCAGACTCCATACCCGGTCGTTTCACTTGCCAAACTATTCTTTTTCAATTCTTCCAAATATTTAGCCGAACCGCTTACTGAAACACTTGACAGACAGCAATCAAAAGAAGTGACTAACAAATGGATAACATAAACATAACAAACTAGCGGAAAGAAATTACCGGCCTAGTTAACGTGTTATCTGTACACGTACGGTTGTTTGTTGGCCGCGTTGCTCCACGGCAACGTTGCCAAACACTTGAGCGATTGCGACACCACGTCCGCCTCGCTGGGTTGGTGACGGCGCAGTGAGTGAAGCCAAATCGAAACCGGGTCCGGTGTTCTCCACTTCAATCGTAAGCTCCGTGTTTGAAACACCAATCCGAACAAGTACGTTGTGTTCGGCTTTGGACGCGCGCGCTGCGTTACTGAAGAGTTCGCTCACGGTAAGAAGGGTGTCATCGCACAGATCTGGAGATAGCTCTCCACTCGCGCACCACGCCCGCACTTCTGATCGGAGCGCACGACCGTATTCGTCGCTCGGTGGAAAGGTTAAGGAAAGATTGGCCACGAGATCCTGAAATCTGTGTCGAGTACTTCGTGAATCGGAGTTTGTGCGAATGCCCCTACGTCCCCGGATCGGGAATCCTTTAGGCGGCATGACTTTGGTATACCCAATTCGCTCAAAGCTAAACCTCCGCACAGGCACGGCAAATAAGCACCATGGTGACGTCGTCGTGCAACCGGGTTGGGGTGAAGTCTCGGAGATCTGAGAAACACGCCTCAATAACGTTTTCAGCTTGAGCACATGGGAGCGTTATGACGATGCTGGCGAGCCGTTCCATGCCATAAAACTCATCGTCGTGATTGCGAGCTTCACTCAGACCGTCGGTGTAAATGGCTAGCTTTCCGCCAGGTTCGATGTGCGCTTCCTCGGTTTGCCAGTTAGCAGAAAACACTCCAAGTAGAGGACCGGTGGGATCAAGCTCCGTAACGGTATTGGCGTTGGTGGCCAGTAGGGCCGCAGGATGGCCTGCGTTGGCATATCGACACACCCCGGTACGGGTGTCTAACAACGCAACAAAGGCGGTGAGAAAGGAAGGGTGCATATCACCTACCTGTTCGGAGAGAACATGCAGTGCTGCGCCGGGTTCTGCTTTTGCCCGAAGTGCAGCGCGAAGAATTTCCTTGCATTTGAGTGCGAGGATCGCTTGGTGGGCCCCATGACCGGCAATGTCGAGAACAATGATGCCCATGCGGTGCGGCGAAACCAGCGTGACGTCGTAACAGTCGCCGGCAACCCAACCTTCAGCCGGGAGCAGTTCAGCCGCTGCGGTCCAGCCATCGGGGAACTGGCCCAGTTCACTTGCCAATTCACTTTGTAGCTGCAGTGTCAAGATCGTGTCTTGCTCAACTGCCTGGCGCACGCGGATCTCTTGTTGTTGGGCGCGTTCAGCGTCGTGAAGCCTGGCAATGATGGTTTGACGCATGCGGTCGATATCAGAACCGAGAACGGCAATGTCGGATGCCCCGCTCGAAGGAACCGCAGCGGTGAGATCGCCCTCAGCAATGAGATGAACCGCAGCGCTCATTCTCCGAATCGGTGTCTCCACCCAGCGCTTCACCAAAGTTGTCGCTACCATCAAAAATCCAATGCTGGCAATGGGAATGCTTCCCACCAAAGCAAAGAGCTGATTCGCCCGATGCCCACGAAACTTTCTCGCCCGAAGTTCCTCTTCCGAAAGTCGTTTCACCAGAGAACTTAGGGATCGGCGAAGTGCTTCAAAAAGATCGTTTGTTCTTCGAATGTCGGCGGTGTTTGCTGTGCGCACTGGCGACGCACTCAAATTTAGGTTCTGCTCGCCAAATTTTTGCCATGAATCACCAGTGGCAAAAACCGAAGTGAGGGCTCGGCGAGTTTCCCGATCGAAAGAGGCAGCCTTCGATAGCAAACCCGCCTCTATTTTCGCCGCCGCGGCCCTGCCCGATTGATACGGCTCTAGAAACTCAGGCCTGCCAGTTAGCGCAAAACCCCGGATGCCAGTCTCCATATCGGAGAAAGAGGTTTGAAGCCGGAGAGCTTGTTCCACGCTTACGCTCAAACGCTGTTCGCGCTTCGAAGCGTTTGCTCTTGACCATGACAGTGCTGCGCCAACGACCCCCAGACCTATGAAAAAGGAGAGCATTACCGTCATCATCAACGCAAGACGCTTGCTAAGAGTCATCGGGTTCGATCCCGCCGAGAAAGCGACGCACGGAAAAAATCGGCGCCGGGTTCAGGGAAGCTAGTGACTTGTTTCCAAAGGGGCGATCGGATCGCCGTAGAGGATTGCCAAACCCGTGAGCGATATAAGGCGATCAACGATTCTGTTTCCGGGCTCAAGCCGAAAGCGTTCAAATTCTCTATGTGCACTGATGAGCACACTGAGCCCGGCACTGCTAAGAAACGAAACACCTTCCACATTCAACGATAATTCGTTAACGCCGTCCTTTGCCAACGAAGTAAAAACGTGATCGAGTTGAGGAGCCGTTTCGGAATCAATATCGCCCGATGCCCTAATGAGCGCCGTTGTTCCAAGTCTTTCGGTTGTTATCTTCATTGCCACTCCATCTTTGTTGCGGTTCGAGCCATTTCTATCAGCTGAATCGTTTGAACCCAACTAACGGGACCTTCCCACAAGTTTTCACTGCGAAAGCCGTCAGCCTATTCTCTTGCGTTCTGGGTGCACCCAGTTAGTGATTGGACCCCAGTGAAGGGACTAATCCTGGGACGGTTAATGGTTACGCGCGTTCACCGATACCGCCGATCGCGAGAACGATTTTCACGAACGGCGTGCACCTGAGAACACCTACTTTTGCGTTTAGGGAACCCTAGTAGTGGTTGAAGCGAGGGTGGAGCTAGTTGCTTGTGGAGCCTGAGTGGCGGCAGGAGGACTCGTGGAAGGCGATGCGGTTGGAGCAGGTGTAGCAGGAGCCTGGGTGGCAGGGGGAGCCGTTTGGGGTGGCAATGTCGCAACGGGAACGGCCTTCGCTACCAACGCGTTCAGGCTGACCCCCGGAGGAACTAGCAACTTGTCAACAGCGTGGAGCACTCCGGTTATCGTGAGTACATCGGCGCCGGTGACCGTTGCATCATTGATGGAAACCTTGTTGTTCCCTACTACGACACTGAGCGTGCTGCCCTCAAGGGACTTCAGGTCTGAAGTAGTGAACTGGCGAAGAGTAATTGCTTGTGGAATCACGTTGTACCGAACAATGCGGGCAAGAATCGCACTATTCGCGGGAGATCTCAGACCAGCCTGAACATCGGAAGGTAATAAAGCGAAGGCACTTTCGGTTGGGGCCAGAACTGTCGAAGGATTCAGCGCTTGGATCTCCTGACGAAGTCCTGCGGCATCGATCATGGCCAGGAAAGGCCCAAACGTTGCCGAACGTTGTGCAGCTGAAATAACGTCACTTTTTCTGGTTCCTGCAGCAGTCACGGCTGGAGCGGGACTAGTTGCCGAGGCCGACGAACTTTTTACCTTGGTGGGTGGGGCTGCGGTGGTTGCGGTTGGAGCGACAGGGGTGGTGGTTGGCACCGCCACCACCGACGACGCTACAGCAGGGGTTGTGATGGGTGTAGATGTATCGGGTGTAGATGTATCGGGCGTAGTCGTATCGGGGGTAAGTGTGTCGGGGACTGTGGTGTCTTGGGGGGTCACAACGATGATGCTCGCAAGAGTTGTGTCTGAGGCGTCGTCGTTGTTGCGAAGTGCTAGGTACCCAATCAATCCCAGCAGAGCTAGTGCAACGACAATCGCTCCCGCTATTAGCCCGTTCCGCTGGCTTTGCAAAAACAACGACCGCTGAGTTGCGTTGGGATCGATGACGGGAGTAGCGACAGTTTTGCTCGGCAAATCGACGGATGCGAGGTCGCTTCGTACCGATTCAACATCACCGCTCTCAAGGGCAATACCTAAGTGTGCGTAGCGCTCCGGCGTCATCGCGTTCCTAAGCCACTGGAGATCGCCGCGTTGGTAACTGTTACGCATACCCGCGATGTCGCCGGCCAACGCTCGTTGTTTGAGAGCTAGCAGTTCGGTCTCAATTGGTTCAGTGCTCATCGAAGTATCTCCAGTTAGCGCTTCCATAAGCGCTGTTCTTCGATAATGCCCAAAGTGTCGACGCGCTAAACATCGTTCAATAATTAGTGCTGAAGATCTGGAATTAGTAGTGAGCACCTGGCACCTGCGGGGACGAAAACTTTTGCAGTGATGTTTGGAA
>JAYUVJ010000033.1:0-2468 GCA_043754155.1 Acidimicrobiia bacterium | reverse complement strand
AATTTCAGCGGCCACTCGCCGATGACGGGGCCTAATCCTCCCGCCCCGCACGTCTCCCGTTTTGTGCCGCTGACCAACGCGTACTCACCCCGTCTGCGCGCCCTGGCCCGAACCGTAGATCCGACGTTGCCTGAAGGTGTGTACGTCGGTTTACATGGCCCGCATTTTGAAACCCCGGCGGAGATCGCGGCGTTCGGTCGTATGGGTGCAGATCTTGTGGGTATGTCGACGGTGCTCGAAACTATTGCGGCCCGTCACGTTGGCCTCGAAGTGTTGTGTCTTTCCTTGAATACCAACCTGGCTGCAGGTATCAGCGATTCCATCCCCAACGCCGACGACGTCATCGAAGCCGGTCGGCTCAACAGCGCCCGCATGGGTGCTTTGCTTCGCTCAATCATCGAACGCTTTTAGTAGAAGCCTTCGCGGCGGGCGTAGCGGTCGGCTCGGGCGGAGTCGTAGGCGGCGGTGTCGAACTCTGATTCGGCGCGGACGGCTTTGAGAATCTCGCCGCTGCTGGCAAAATCGCTTGCTGATCGGTAGTGCTCGGGGTCCCATAGGTCGGAGCGGATGAAGGCTTTTGGGCACTGGGTGTAGGCCTCGCGGATCGCAACCTTTATACCAAGTTTTGGTGCCTTACCTTCGATTGCTGATGGAGCGAGCAGGTCAGCGTCGTCAAGGAGCGTGGCGTGTCCGTTCACACGAAACGTTTCACCAACTCCGGGCACGATAAACAGAATCCCGATGCGTGGATGATGCACAATGTTGCGCAGCGTGTCGGCAATCTTGTTACCCGGACGTTCAGGGATCAGCAGCGTTTCGTCATCGAGAATGCGGACAAATCCTGGCGGGTCACCTCGGGGGCTCACGTCGCAATCACCCTCGGAATTTGAGGTGCCCACGCAGATAAACGGAGAGCGTTCAATGTAGGCACGAGTGAGGGGATTGAGCCGGTTAGTGATCTTGGAAACCACAACTTCTTGAGGATTCCCGATGATGGCCCGCAGCTGCTCTTCGCTCGTTATCTCCATGAGTCCAGACTAACCAGCGACTCCCCAAAACCACTACGGTTTCTTCATGACCGAAATAGATATCACCGCTGCCGACCACCTTTTGATGACCACGAAACAAGTTCGTAAGCGTATGGACTTCACCCGGCCGGTACCCCGTCAGCTCCTGCTCGACTGTATCGAAGTGGCCAGCCGTGCTCCGATGGGTGGAAACCTTGAACGCAATCGATGGATGGTTATTGACGACAAAGAAGTGATGGCCAAAATCGCCCCGTTTTATCAGTCAATCGGCCGGGCCTATTTAGCGGCCAACCAAGTGGGCGATGTTGCTGAACGCCAAGCCAAAGTGATCGATTCCGCTATGTATCTTGTCGACCACATTGCTGACGCCCCAGCGTGGGTGATTGCCATGCGACTCGATCGGCTTCCCGTGAACGCTGGCAACGGTGCCATTTCGGGCTACCAGGGCAGCGTAATTCCGGGGGTTTGGAGTTTCCAGCTTGCCGCGCGTGCTCGTGGGCTTGGCTCTGCGTGGACCACCTTCCACCTTGAACACGAGCGCGAAGTAGCTGAAATTTTGGGCATCCCAGAATCGATCACCCAAGTGGCCCTGCTACCCGTCGGCTACTACACCGGCGACGATTTCTCACCAACTCCACGCCGGGCCGCCAAGGAAATCACCTTCTTCAATCACTGGAAACAAACCATCGATTAGTGCAGGCTTGGCGAAGTAACACTGTGACTCTTCAGTGATTTGTCGGTCGATGTTCCGTATGGGCGCAGAGGTTTTCAAACAGTCGTACTCTTTGAATGTCGTCGAACTGTCGATTACCTGTCGTGTCGCTGGGAGGGTTAATCGTTTTTTCGAGCCGACCCATCAATCGTTTTCGCCCCCGACCCGACGTGCCAACCCCTTGACCCAGCGTGCCCAGCGACCCCGCGACTATCCGTCGTCCACTAGGCGCCAGTTCGTGCCCAGCGACCCAGCGACTATCCGTCGTCCACTAGGCGCCAATTCGTGCCGCGAAACCGTCGGCGTCCCCACCAACCGTTAGTTCGCAGAGTTTCTGAGCGGGAGAAGACCCGTCGTCTCTCTCTTCGTGTTTGGCACTATCGTCTGCTCATGGATATCGAATTTTGGATTGACCCTATTTGACCGTGGTGTTGGGTGACGGCTCGTTGGGTCGTCGATGCAGTGCAACCTCACCGTGATATCAACATCACTTGGCAGCCGATCAGCCTGTTGTTCAAGAACAATCCGGCCGAGGATTCGCCTTACCGCAAGCCCGTCGAGTTCACCCATGGCCTGCTCCGGGTGCTCGAATCGGTTCGTAAATCCGAGGGCGACGCAGCTGTGCAGCCGCTCTATTGGGAGTTCGGCGCTCGAATTCATCATGACGGTGACAAGTCTTTCGATCCAGTCGCGGCCCTCGCTGCCGTTGGTCTTCCGGTCTCCCATGC
>JAYUVJ010000032.1:0-2600 GCA_043754155.1 Acidimicrobiia bacterium | reverse complement strand
CCTGAACAAGGGCTTTGGCGACAAGCTACTCATTGAGAATCTCAGCTTTAAGCTCCCACCGGCCGGAATCGTGGGCATTATTGGCGCCAACGGTGCCGGTAAGACCACGTTGTTCCGCATGTTTGCTGGCCAGGAATCACCCGATTCGGGTACGTTGACCATTGGCAAGACCGTGCAGATGGCGTATGTTGACCAGTCACGTGACAACCTCAACCCCGAGAACACGGTGTACGAAGAAATTACCGGCGGCATCGACACGTTTAAGTTCAACGGCCGTGAAATCAACGGGCGAGCCTACGTGGGCAGCTTCAACCTCAAGGGCTCCGACCAGCAAAAGAAGGTCGGCGAACTTTCCGGAGGCGAGCGCAACCGTGTACAACTGGCCAAGATGCTCAAAACCGGCGCGAACCTGCTGCTCCTCGACGAACCCACCAACGATCTCGACGTAGATACTCTGCGCGCATTGGAAGATGCACTACTGGCCTTCCCCGGTTGCGCCGTAGTGATTTCCCACGATCGTTGGTTCCTAGACCGGGTGTGCACCCACGTGCTGGCCTTCGAAGGCAACTCACAGGTCCGTTGGTTCGAAGGCAATTTCCAAGACTACGAAGCGTTCCGCAAGAAAGAACTGGGCGTCGACGCCGACCAGCCACATCGCCTCAAGTACAAGCCACTGATCCGCTAAGCCAATTTGTTACAGCTAAGCGCGCATAACATCATATGACCATTTCGCTTCTGCGACGAATTAGCACCCTGTTCATCGTCGGTTCCATTGCCGGGATGATTGTGATGTCGATCAAAAACAATATCGGCGGCGCCATAACCGCGGGTTCGATCGGCGCCGCAGCAATCCTGTGCTTGATGACGGGCAATGCCATTCACGTAGGCAACAACGCCGGCGGCGCCCAGGAAGCGTTGGCCGCCGAACTCGAAGCCCGAGTGCAAGATCTCATAGCGGCCGGAGCCAACGAAGCTGAGGCCCGAAGCGTCATAAACAAAGCGGTCCGCCTAGGCCGTGGCGAGTGCTAGGTGTCCTTACCGTCGAGTGTCCCCAGCAACTCCCAACACAACTTCGACAAGCGCGAAAAATACAATGAACTCAGAAACGCGCCCGGCCCCGTGACAGAATCGACAGCTACTAGAAACCTTGGGCACCGAGAACAAAATGAGTCAAACGGCCCTGTAGCAGCTACGCCGTGCGGTCGATGACTGTTTTAACAGAAGTCAACGACCTGACTTTGCCAAGGATTAACCATGTATCAGTCATCCTTGTTACCGCACCGGCGGGTCAATCATTGAACCCAGGACCCTTCCCTTGACTACAACTCGCCGCACCGTCCCAACACCAACGCGCGTCACCGGCAAAAGATTTCGATCCGCATTGCTAGCCGCTGGTATCACCTCCTCGTTCGCCTTAGCTCAACACAGTGCGCCACAAGCGGTGGCTGCTGGCAACGAAGCACCAAGCGATTTTGCCTCGGAACAGTTCTCCGATCCCTGGGATTACAACAACGTTGAAGATATCGTGATCGCTAACGACGGCCCTATGCGCGGCGTCAACAACGCGTCTCTCAGCGGCGGACAACTTCACGGTTCCATGTCGAGCCCCGGGTACGTCTCACCGCTATGGGGTGGCTACGGCGGCTCGCTGCTACAGGGTCGCGAAGGCGGGGTAAACCAGGTTGACACCAACCGATTTACTCACCTTGCGTTCAAGCTCACCAACAACGCCTCAGCCGAGATCCCCGGTGGCATCTTTTGGTACACGTGTCCCGATGGCCGCCAAAATCCTATCGACATGGTGCTGGGAAACTGCGAAGGTGGCCAACCAATTGTCATCAAGCCTGGTACGCACACGTACGATATCGCCCTTGCCAACTCCGAAGCGCTTAAGCCCGGAGGCAAAGCATGGTCTGGAAAGATTTCTGGTATCCGCCTCGCTCTCAGTCCCTCCTCGCAAATGTCGTTTGACTTGGATTGGATGAGCTTGGCGCCACAGGGAGCAAGTCCGGACGGCAACTTCGGCCCGCTTCCCGAAGTGATCGATCCCGACGTTACCGGTGGCGCCGATTACGCCACTACCGCTGGTGATCCATGGGATATGAACGAAGCAACAGATATTCTGCGCGCAGATAATGTCAGCGGTGGAGTTAGCGGTGGATTTTTCAACGGCACCAACTCTGGCCTCACACCGATCGCCCGCGAAGACCCTTCAATTACCTTGAAAGTGCGCAGGGCCATTAGCGGCAACGCCTTCCATCGCCTCACCGTCGGCTACACCTACTCGGGTCCCTTTAGCCTTCAACACGAAGACGGCGGCGGAAGTAATGCCCGTGCTATCTGGCGTATCGCTGGGAGCCCAAGTAAGGCCGACGGCACCGATCTGCAGAACTCCGACGATCTTGTTACCTACCCAAACCAGTCACAGATAAGTATTGATCTCCACGCGGATGATCCCAAGGCCATTACCGATCATCTTCAAGCTGGCCCACGAATTGGTTGGAGCAATCAGTCGATCGAGTACTTCCGTTTTGATCCCAATGAAGACACCGCCGCTCGTAATTGGAAGGTTGACTTCGTGAAGTTGGCAGCCGACGACG
>JAYUVJ010000031.1:0-18311 GCA_043754155.1 Acidimicrobiia bacterium | reverse complement strand
TGTGACGAAGACTTTCAATGTTGGAAGAAATCCGCAGCACATCGGCCCGGCTTGGGATCTGTCGACGCTCTACGTGTCGAACGACTTGGGGAACTCGCTGTCACCGATCGACGCACGTAGTGGCGTCGAAGGTGCGCCGGTGCCGGTTACTGATCCTTACAATCTCTACTTCACCCCAGACGGAGGATCGGCCATCGTTGTGGCGGAACGTCTTCGACGTCTCGACTTCCGCGACCCACACACATGGAAAACGCAGTTCTCCATAGCCATTCCCTTCAAGGGTGCGAATCACCTTGACTTCACGGCCGACGGTCGCACAATCCTTTTGTCGTGTGAGTTTTCGGGTTGGCTTGTACGGATTGACATCGCAACACGAACGATAACCGGACAGCTTGATCTGAAGGGCCAACCCATCGACGTGAAATTATCACCCGATGGGAAAGTCATTTATGTCGCAAATATGAGTCGCGCAGGGGTGTCAGTGGTTGATCCCGTAACGATGAAAGAGTTGTCGTTCATCCCGACTGGAAAAGGCGCTCACGGGCTGTATCCGAGCCGTGACGCGACCAAGCTTTACGTTGCGAACCGCCTTGCCGACAGTGTTTCGGTGATTGACTTTTCGACCCGAGCCGTGGTCGCAACGTGGAGGTTTCGGGGCACCCCTGACATGGGTGGCGTTTCGGCTAACGGCAAGGAGCTTTGGCTGTCGGGCCGGTATTCATGCGAGGTCTACGTGATCGATACAATTACAGGAACGCTGACGCATCGCATTCGTGTGGGGCGGGGCCCGCACGGTCTTACGTTCTTCCCGCAGCCCGGCCGCTACTCGCTTGGCCACACCGGGAACTACCGCTGAGCCATCTCGGAAAGGTGAACGCACCGTTCTTAGGCAATTCTTCAGGATTGCGCTGTCACCATGAGGTCATGTCCGAGATCCGTCATGACCATGGTTCTGCTCGTCGTCGTGTGATGGTCGTCGAAGATGATGACCGAATCAACCTAAACCTTGCGCGTGCTCTTCGAGCTGAAGGATATGACGTTGAGTGCGCGTCGACGCTTTTGGGAGCTCGTGAAGTCCTTGGTAATGACGGCACCGGAACCCGTGAGATCTCGCTGATTCTCCTTGATGTTGGGCTCCCCGACGGTAACGGTGTCGCTTTCTGTCGAGAACTGCGAAACACGAAACCGAAACTCGAAGTAATCCTGCTCACGGCGCGTTCCGAAGAGATTGACGTCGTTGTGGGCCTTGATGCTGGTGCGTCGGACTACGTTACGAAGCCCTTTCGGCTCGCAGAGCTCCTCGCCCGAGTGCGGAGTCGGTTACGTCCCACCATTGGTGGTGATGATCTAGGACCAACGATCACCGCAAACACCGGTGAGCGGTACAAAGTTGGCGACATTGTTGTCGACCCGGGCCAACGGCGCGCCTTCGTTTCAGGAAGCGAAGTCGCACTGAGAGCCAAAGAATTTGATCTTCTCGCTGCACTCACGGCAAAGTCAGGATTGGTCTTGCGTCGCGAAGAACTCATGTGCCAAGTTTGGGATGAAAACTGGTGGGGCTCAACAAAGACTCTCGATGTTCATGTTCGCGCCTTACGCCACAGGCTTGGCGAAACTTCTCCGATCGGAAGTCGAATTGTGGCACTCCGCGGAGTTGGTTACCGCTTCGAGCCTCGGACATGACCCGGCCACACTCTGGATGAGGCGCCGTGTCCTTGCCGCGTCGTTGCTCGCCACGCTCAGTGCATTGTTGGTACTGGGCATCCCGCTCGGGTTCATGCTTACTCAAAGGAACTACCGGGAAGCTGTACTCGCACTCGACCGCGAAGCAACTGCCGCCGAACGCCTACTTCCCGAGGATCCAACGGTGACTCCGATCTCGTTTCACCCTTTGGATAGCGATATCCAAATTGGACTGTATGACGCCTCCGGTGCGCTGATTGGTGGGCGCGGACCGAAAAAGGCTGATCGCACAACCCTTCAGGCCGCTTCTACTGGAGTGTCGACCGATGCTCGATTGGCTAACCAACTAGTCGTTGCGGTTCCGGTCGATGTTGGCTTTGAAAACTTTGGAGCGATACGAGCGGAAACGCCGACAACGGAGTTGCACGGCCGTAACCGTCGAGCGTGGATCGTTCTTGGCCTGCTTGGTCTATCGGGTGTTGCTGCATCAAGTTTTGCGTCATTAGTTTTGTCGCGCCGTCTGTCGAGGCCTGCTCGCTTGTTGAGCCTCGACGCAAGCCGCCTCGGCGACGGGGACTTCACGGTGACGTTTCGACCGAGCGGAGTCTTTGAATTGGAGACCATAAGTAGGGCTCTTACACGGTCCGCCGAAAGGCTCAGTGATGCGATCGAGCGAGAACGCGCCTTCTCCGCCGACTCCTCACATCAGCTGAAGACGCCGATGGCGAGTCTTCGTCTAGCCATCGAGGCCGAGCTTCACGCTCCCTGTGGTGACAGTCGAGCGGCGTTCGCTGATCTCTTGGTAGATGTCGAACGTCTGGAATCGACCGTGGATGATTTGTTGTTTCTTGCTCGCGATACCCACGGAGATCGTGACCGGATCAATCTTGGAGCCCTCGTTCGTGAAATTGCGAAACGTACCGAGATGAGCAGTCGTAATCGTAAAATTGTGTTGATGATCGACAACTCGGCTGAGGCGTTTGCGTCGGCCAAGGCAATCGACCAAGCGTTGCAGGTTCTTCTCGACAACGCTCTCGCTCACGGAAAGGGGCGGATAACGATTGTTGTTCGGCAGACTAGGGGCGGTGCGATTGTGGCCGTGAGCGATGAGGGAGTGATCCAAATAGATGATCGCGTGTTGCAGGAGCGGCGTGCCGATTCGGCGCGCGGGCATGGAATTGGTCTGGCACTTGCGCGGCGAGTTGTCGAGGCGGAAGGCGGCCAGCTTCGTTTGGCTTACCCGGGTCCAGCTCCGCGATTTGAAATAGTTCTGCCGAACTGAAGGTGAAGAAGGCAAGATCGGAGTAACGCACCTGCATCTAATGCCGACGGGCCCCAACTCCGCTTCGCTTCGAGACCCATCGGCTGGTGCTTTACCCGACCGGCAAGCCGGATCGGCGCACCTGCACCCGCACCTGTGGAACTGAACCCGTTGGGATCCGTCACAGGTACGGGCAAAAGTGAATGGCAAGTAGTCCTGGCAAGGCAGGTGAAACGTTAAGCGGCTTTGGTAGTTGGTGTTACCGCTGGGGTCGCAGCCTTCTTCTTTGCCTTCGTGGTCTTCTTGGCCTTCTTGGTCTTTTTAGCCTTCTTCACGGTGGATTTCTTCGTTGCGGTTTTCGGTGTGGCCGCTGCAGTTTTCACTGCGACTGTTGGCGCTGCTGTGGGTGCGGCAGTCGCGGCGGTTGCACCAAGTCCAGCGAGTGATGCAGTGATTGCTGCGGCGGCGATGAGATTGCGGGTTTTGAACATGGTGATCTCCTTTGGGTTGAGACGTCGATCGCCTCTACATCAACGGTACGGAACGGCCGGTAAACGGACAGTGAAGCGGTGGAAATCGCTCGTAAAAGAGCCACGTTTCACCCAGTTCATGTTCAGCACTTCTTCAGCACCAGACCGCCAGAATTCGGCAATGCGCAACAAAGAAAAATACCCTTCACCCTCAACGTTGGAAGGGTATCGATCGGAAACTCAAGGATGGATAGGGAAACTGTTGCAGTCGACTGATGCCCAACGTGTTATTCGTAGAGACGCGGCGTTTGCCGTTGCGTTTGTAGCAATCGCTGTGGGCTGTACCCGTCGGCTCGGGGCTACCGGGTTCGACCGCTTGCTACTTGGTGGATATGTTCCGTCGAAGACTTCAATGGTATTTCGAACAGCAGAAGTTTTGACCGACCTTGGTTCGCCAGTGGCGGTTGCCACCCTCGGTGTCATGGCTGCCGTATTGGTTTGGGTTCGCCACCGTTCGCTGTCTTGGGCAGTCGCCTGCATTGCCGCTCCGGGGGTGGCCGGTGTTGTAGAGGCGACACTGAAGGCTGCGATTGGCCGCCCGCGACCTTCGACTGCGGCGCTAACCGGTGAGGGCGGAAACGGATTCCCTTCGGGTCACGCAGCTGGTTTTGCGGCACTTGTGTTTGTTGTGGCTTTTCTTCTTGCAGAGCGGCGACCAGTGCGCATGAAATCGAACGGACTGTTTGTTACGGCGGGATGTGCGGCAGTGGTTATGGCCGTTACAAGAGTGGTGGTTGGAGCCCACTATCCAACCGACGTTGTTGCTGGTGTACTCGTTGGGGTGGTTGCGGCCGACCTCGTGGCTCTAACTGCCAGACAAAGGACTCTTTGATCGGCGCAGCACATCTTGGGGATTGTGGATGTGGGATTTGTAGAGGTGGGTTGTGAACTTCTACGGCGCCTACGCCTAAGCAACCCTTGCAGGCAAAGGGCAAACAGCGACGGTACTGAAGTACAACTATCGCCCGGTGTATTCAAAGTGCATGGGATCGGGCACAAGAAACGTGCCACCCCAAACGAAACCGCGCTGGTGGAATGCATCGATAACTCGTGGGTCCATCATTGAAGGTCCGCCGTATGGGTTGTCGGAAGGGTTCAGGTCGATCGCTGCCCCCCAGGTGTGCCGCGATAGGTTTCGACCGGAATTTCCGGTAAGGCTTCGGGTGACTCGGGCGCTAAAGCATCCACCGAAGCGACGGCTATCCATCGTATGAATCAACGATTCAAGTCCGGCGTTGCGAAGATCCTGAAGTGCTCCAGCCACAGCTTTTGCAACTTTCGTGTTGCAGGTTAGGTTGCCAACAATTGGCAGATCTACCATCCCGACGTGTGCGGCCTTCCACGATGGGTCGACTTGAAGTGCACCAATGTGCCCACGTTTAATCCAGAAATCTCCGAGGAGAGCTTTCAGTTCGCCTTGGGGAATCGTGTCATCAATGGTTGGTATTCGCTGAGATGATCGTACGCGAATTGTTTGATCCATCTGCATGCTTACAATCGCTGTCATGGCAGCATCGAGCGATTCGGGTTCACGAATTCCCCAAAGGCGAATTGCGAAAGGCCGGTCGAGACCAAGGTTTGCGGCTGTTTCCAGAGACATCATAATTTCTGCGCCTCCGATTATTTGGTCGGCTTCTATCGCGCCTACCAAAACGGTTTTGGGACTGCCGTTTCTATCCAGCAGAGTCAACTCGTCTCCCTCCTTTATCCCGCTTGTAGTAGCAGCCAGCATTCCAACGACGACTGCTCCGCTTTTGGTGGTGTCAGCCACAACGGCAGAACTCGTTGGTCCAATCGTTAGCGGGTCAACCGCAAGCACGCTCATTGGAATTCCGGTGCCATCAGGTGTCGACCGGACGATCGCCGCTAAACGCTGGATCGAGCGAAGATCAATCGTTCCTTGGTGAACAATCGTTGAGGCAAAGCCGGCTTGGTTTGCAAAATCGCGAAGGGACTCAATGGTCTTGGAACTAATTCCACGGCTCCCGTTAACGGTGAGGTAGGCGTTTGTAGCGAACGTGTCAAACTGAGCGTTTTGCGGTGAAGTAGCTGAGACTGAGGCAAATTGACCCTGTCGAGTGTTTTGTGTTCCGCAGCTTGAAAGCCCAAGGCCAGTCGCTGTCGATGCCATTGCGGTGATCATCATTGTGGCTGCGAGCCGCCCACGGCGGTGCGTAAAGGTGTATCGGTTTGATTTGCAACGAGCGGCGGGATTTTGGCTTGAGGGGCCGGTCAGATCGTTTGGTTCCATTGTTGTGCGAGTGTGACAACCAAGACCTGAAGGACAGCTAAAGGTAACCCTCAAACCTCGAAGGATGCCAACTGCGGTGTTGATGTTCCTGTCTGGCCATCAAAACTTTTGGCGCAGCGCTACAAAGGTCTCAAACGCACTACCTGTCATCCACCGACGCGGTAACGACCGCTAAGGCTTAGACTTAGGCGGTCGTTCTTATCGCACCTACTATTTGCCGGATAGGCAGTACACGTAGTAACCGTTGTTTGTTCGAGGTCGAAGTTTGAGGCTCGTGTTGTCGCAGGGGTAGTTGAAAAGGGGGGAAGTGGGGAAAAGGAACTGGGCGGTATTCATTCACGGGTGTTATCAAGCGGCCAGGCGTTGAGCCTTTTCTTTCTTCAGCTTGCCTGATGCATAGACGATGCACCCGGCCAGAATGAACGCTAGGAGTGCCGAGGTGCCCTGGGTTCCGAAACCAAGGCCGCCCTTGGCCTTGGTCTTCGTGAACAGATCGCCAACGGTTGCACCGAGCGGGCGGGTAAGCACGAAGGCGACCCAGAACAAGCCAACTTTCGACAGATTTGTGAACTTGTAAGCCAGAAGCACGGCGACCATGACACTACCGACGAGTGCTGCGCCACCTCCGAATCCGAGTCCGCTGCTATCGGCAAGGTAGTCACCAAGCGAGGTTCCGAGGGTGTTCGAAAAAAGAATGGCCGTCCAGTACAAAAGCTCTGCCCGAAGTGACTTCACGTGTTTCACGTCAAGGTTGCCTTCAACTACCCGCCAAATGCCTAGGGTGGCAAACAACAACGAAATCAGAATAACCGAGCCTTTGAAATAACCGAATTTGAGGGTGCGGTTCATATAATCCGACATTGTTGTTCCGGCGGTACTGGTCAGGAGGATTACTGACCAGTAGATCCAAGGGCGATAGTGACGCGCCCGAATCTGGGCGAGGAGGGCCATAAACAGCAGCGTAAACATCACGGCCGATGTCACTCCGTAGCCAACCTTGAGGGTTTGGGCGAAAAGATCCCCAGCAGTTTCACCGAGCGTTGTGGCGGCGATCTTGAGTACCCAAAACAGCCCCATAACAGCGGGCAACTTGTCATAGGTGTGCGATCCTGGCTTTGGATTTTTTTCGTGATGACCAAACGTATCGATGAAGATTTCTTCTTCGGGTGGAAGATCAATTACGGAAGATTCAGGTGAATTCATGGGTTTACTCCATTGGTGGGAAGGTATGCACATCTACGGTTGCGGCAGACATGCATGTCTCACAGCTACATCGTGAAGACGTGGTTAGCATCTACAACTCGGCCTGAGGATCTCCTGAAATTCGGGTAAGCATTTGGTAAAAGCATGAGAGGGTGAATTCGCTGCCTATTCACGCACGCTCTTGGCTACACAGTCGTACCCCTTCAGCAATCACTCAGAACTTTTGCGTAAGGATCAAAACATGAAAGTTTTGCTCGTTGAAGATGAACCACGCCTAGCGATCAGTTTGAGAAAAGGCCTCGTGGCGGAGGGACATTCGGTCGAGATTGCTGGTGACGGCGAGCAAGGTTTATGGGCGGCACAAAGCACGCCGTTCGATGTGATAGTCCTTGACATCATGTTGCCGAAACTGAATGGCTTCCAAGTATGTTCGAAACTCCGCGAAACCGGGGTGTGGACACCGATCCTCATACTCACGGCAAAAGACGGCGAGTATGATATCGCCGAAGCCCTCGATTTGGGCGCAGATGACTACTTGACCAAGCCTTTCTCCCTCGTTGAACTTTCGGCCCGGCTTCGAGCGCTTACCCGCCGCAGTGCTGCTGAGCGACCGGTGGTTTTGGCAGTCGACGATCTGGTGATTGATCCGGCTCGGCGCAGGTGTAGCCGCGCTGGGACCGATATTGCCCTTACCCCCAAGGAGTACACGATCCTTGAGTATCTGGTTAAGCGCCAAGGGGAGGCCGTTTCGAAGCCCGACATTTTGGCCCACGCCTGGGATTTCGCTTATGACGGAGACCCGAACATTATCGAAGTGTACATATCGAGCATTCGACGCAAAATCGACGCACCGTTCTCAACGTCGAACCTCCAAACTGTCTGGGGGGTGGGTTACGAGATTGTGGCGGTGCCGTCGGCTGAGTCGCCAAAAAGGGCGGTAACTGGAACATGAAGACACCAAGCATGGGGGTGCGGCGTTCGGTGGTTGTCTCTGCCACCATCACTTTGGCCATCGCCTTGTTTGTTGGTGCACTGGTACTTCGTGCCCAGCTCCGCGAGTCTCTGGAGGCATCCATCTCCGATCAGACGCTAACAAGAGCGGAGAGCGTTGCATCCCTTGTTGCCACGGGCGATTTTGAAGAGGTTCTCCGTCCTTCAGCCCGAACCCCAACATGGGTGCAGGTGATCGGTGATGATGGGACGGTTTTTGCTGCGACGCCAAACGTTTCGAAACTTACCAAACCTTTTGCGCCGTTCGTCGCCATCAATCGACCGCAAATCCGTCGTATGCGTGGCTTGGTGATTGATACGGGCGAACGGGTTGCGGTGGCCAGCGTGCCCGTTCAAGAGCAGGGCCGCCGATTGACGGTACTGGCTGCTTCTCCGCTTGATCTGGCCGATGCTACCGATGCAACCGTAGTTCGATTAATCCTCATATTGTTTTCTGTTCTCCTGCTATTCGCTTCGTTGGTGGTGTGGATGTCGACACGCCGCGCACTTCGTCCCGTCGAGGCCATCCGGTTACAAGTTGCGGCGATCACCGCAACAGATCTCAGCCGACGAGTTCCTGTGCCGCCTGCTGATGATGAGGTGGCGCGCCTCGCCACGACGATGAACGAAACGCTTGACCGGCTTGAACTCGCAGCGGCACGTCAGCGTCGTTTTGTGTCTGATGCTGGGCATGAGCTCAGGTCGCCTCTCGCTTCTCTGCGAAATCAGCTTGAAGCGTCGATCTATGACCGTCCTGATCCTGAGTGGGCCGCAACGGTTGCGGATATGCGAATCGATCACGAACGCCTAGAACGGCTTGTGACCGACCTTTTGCTGCTTGCCCGTCACGATGAGCACAAAACAATTGCTCATGAACCGCTCGACCTGGGGTACCTGGTTCGCCATGAGATAGCTCGTCGACCCGATTGCGATCGAATCGAACGTATAGTCGAAGCCCAAAATGTAATCATCGAGGGTGATTCGGATGCATTGGTACGTGTACTTCGCAATCTTGTTGACAATGCAGAACGGCATGCCGTTTCAAAAGTTTGGGTGTCGGTAACCTCATCATCCGGAGTTGCCGTCATGTCTGTTGAAGATGATGGCCCGGGTATCGCCGTGGCGGATCAAGCAAAGGTGTTTGATCGCTTCTATCGACTTGATGAGGCTCGCTCCGCTGATGCCGGAGGAAGCGGGCTCGGGCTGGCCATAGTGAACGAATTGGTCGGACGGCATCGGGGCACCGTTGCGATGGAGGAGGGCAAAGGTGGGGCTCGGTTCGTAGTCCGGATTCCCATACTCGTCGCAAAAACTGTGGCCTGAACCTTCTTGATTTCGCATCGAAGCGCGACTGGCTGGAGCATCTTTCTGTCGCCGTTTGTCTTTTTGCTGGTGACGACATGTTCAGGGGTTCTTCAGCGTTTGATTGCGACGATAGTCCTGAGAGCATCGAACGATGCCCGAAGGAGAAATCATGAAAATCCAAATAAGCGCTCTTGTACTCGTCGCCGGATCACTGTCGCTGGTTCAGGGCTCGGTACCTGCGGCCACGAAACCAGCCACAAAAGCTACGAAATCTGTTGCGGCAAGCAAAAAGGTGAAGGCTCCACTCGGTGACATCAGCAAGTTCCGCACCATCACTGCGGACACCTTGGCTTTCGCTAAAGCCGGAGATCTAAAGAAGGCCGAGACTCGCATTACCGATATGGAAACGAAGTGGGACGCCTACGCAAATTCCCTTCAAAAGAAAGACAAGGCAAGCTGGACCAAGCTTGACCTCGCCCTTGACCGTGTGCTCAAAGAGTTGCGTGCCTCGAAGCCAAACGCAACCACTGCCGCCCCGGCAATCCAAGACATGTTGGCCTTGATCGACAGCTTCTCGTGAGCAATTTTGGGTTCTCCGAATCTTCAGGAGTTACTCAGCATCTGGGCTGCAAACTTCAGTATCTATCCGGGCCCAGCTGTTAGCACAGTACCGAAACACCACAATCTCTAAGGAAAGACATGAACGTCACCGCAATCAACTCACGAACGTCCAGTACGTCGAACGGTTCAACAGCAAGGCAGATGCTGAACAAAGTCCCGCAAGTCACGCTGTTTTTTTGGGTAATCAAGATTCTCGCCACCACAGTCGGTGAAACCGCTGCCGACTACCTGAACACCAACTTGAAGCTGGGTCTCACCAAAACAACCATGGTTATGGGCTTTTTCCTGGCTATTGCTCTCATCGCACAGTTCAGACTGCGGTCCTATAAACCGGCTGTGTATTGGCTAGCCGTGGTGTTAATGAGCGTTTTTGGAACACTCGTCACCGACAACATGGTGGACAACTTCAAGATTTCGCTCTGGACAAGCACGGCGGTATTTTTCACGCTGATGTTGGCTACGTTTGCTGCGTGGTTCACCAGTGAAAAGACGCTGTCCATTCACAGCATCACTACAACAAAACGCGAAGCCTTCTACTGGCTGACTATTTTCTTCACCTTTGCGCTCGGCACCGCTGCTGGTGATCTCGTCGCCGAAAAGCTAAGCCTTGGCTACTGGAAGTCGGCGATCATGTTTGCCACAATCATCGTCTTGATGTTTGCGGCGCACAAGAAGCTCGGCATGAACGCAGTGCTTGCTTTCTGGATTGCCTACATCATCACCCGTCCGTTGGGCGCATCTATCGGTGACTACCTATCTCAAGACAGGGCCATCGGTGGCCTCGAACTGGGAACAACAATCACTAGCGCAATTTTCCTCTCGGTCATCCTCGTAGTGGTGACCTTTGTGTCCCTCACAAAAAAGGACGCCACTCCAGCCATTGCCGCAAACTAAAAATACGTGCACCTAGTACTTCGTGGGTCTGATCCGTTGTCTGCTCGGAATCAGACTCACGACAGGATGATTCAGAAATTGAAGTGTTGCCGTTGAATTCAGCCCCTGTTCGTGTGATGGTCAGCACCCCGAACGCCAAGGTTCGAATGCAACGTTACGACACAATGTAGCGCTGCATCGAAGATCAGACTTATGTACTTTGAGTGTCGGCCGCTTCAACTTGTTCTAAGAACAACCAGTTCGAGCAGTTCTGAAATGACCGGGTTGACGACAACTCAGTACCGCTTGGACCGCCACGTCCAGCGACGAGCACATAGGGAGCCTCAACCGTTGCCGTGACTTTTGCTTCGTCGAGCGGTTTCGTGCCTCTACAACGAACGCCAAGTTCATCGTCACCGGACCATACCCAATGAGTTCCCGCCACCTCGAACAAGGCCCGCAAACGAAGCTGCGAATACTTGTCGACGGGTGAACAGTGAACCTTTGCGTTCATTCGTAGTGGCTCTTTGTTCGATTTCCAATACAGCGTCGAGATCATTGGTCGGTGATTGTTCACCCCCTGAATCCACCCTTCGCGAATTGGCCCCTTCGATGGCTGAAGGAGTCGAACGGCACCGGTTGAACGTCATGTCACTCGAGCACTTGCCGCTGAGGTCCATTTCGGAGCAAACATTTTGCTCGACGTTGGAAGTGAGAATCCTGCGCTGATCATGGCGGCCGAAAGCGAAGGATTGCGAGTCAAGATCGTCAAACTGCGGCTTCATTGAGCCAACCATTTTCGGACATTTTGGCCATAAAGGTCTTCGGCGCGGGGTTTGATGCGAACACGCACTAACGTGGTCGGTCGTGAGTGGTGGACCGTTGATTGTGCAGTCTGATCGATCGTTGCTGCTTGAGGTTGATCATGAGCTGGCTGAGGAGTGCCGTGCGGCGATTGCACCGTTTGTGGAGCTGGAAAAGGCACCCGAGCATGTGCACACCTACCGGATTACGCCGCTGGCTTTGTGGAATGCGTCGGCTGCCGGACATGATGCGGAGCAATGTATCGATGCGCTCCTGAACTACAGCCGCTACGACGTGGGCCAGGCGTTGCTGATCGATATCGTCGACACCTTTGGCCGCTATGGACGCTTAGTAATTGAGAACGACCCAATCTACGGCCTTGTTCTCCGGTCAACCGATTCCGCAGTGCTCGCCGAAGTGCGCCGGAACAAAGTAGTTGCCCCGCTTCTTGGTGAGACGGTTGGGCCCGATCTGGTGCAAATTCAAGCGGCTGATCGTGGACGGATCAAACAGGCCCTGATCAAACTCGAATGGCCCGCCGACGATCGTGCTGGCTACGTCGACGGAACCGCATTCAAAATGCACATCGAAGAAAATGATGCATTTCATCTACGTGATTATCAACGCCAAGCAGCTGAGGCGTTTTGGGCTGGTGGCTCGGGTGTCATTGTGTTGCCGTGTGGTGCAGGCAAAACGATTGTGGGCATGGGTGCCATGGCCAAAGCGCAAGCAACCACCTTGATCTTGGTCACCAATACGGTTTCGGCTCGCCAGTGGCGAAAGGAACTCATCGAGCGCATGTCAGTGAGGGCTGAAGATATTGGCGAATACTCGGGCGAACGCAAAGAAATCAAACCAATCACCATTGCCACCTACCAGGTGCTGATCTCGAAGTACAAGGGCGAGTTCAAGCATCTTGGCGTCTTCGACAGCCAGGATTGGGGACTGATCATTTACGACGAAGTTCATCTACTCCCCGCTCCCGTGTTCAGAGCTACTGCCGATATCCAAAGCCGTCGCAGGCTCGGTCTAACGGCAACGCTCCTTCGAGAAGACGGTAAAGAACGCGAAGTTTTTACCTTGATCGGGCCGAAACGCTTCGATGTGCCGTGGCGCGAAATTGAAGCGCAGGGTTACATCGCCCCGGCCACCTGTATTGAGGTGCGCGTGACCCTTACCGACGATGAGCGTATGACCTATGCAACGTCGGAGCCCGATATCTCCTATCGTGTTGGCTCAACGGCCGTTTCAAAACAGGCAGTAGTAGATGCACTTATTAAACGGCATCCCAATGAACTCATCCTGGTAATCGGTCAGTTCATCGAACAACTTGAATCACTCGCCGAGCGCTTGGGTGCACCGATCATCACCGGCAAGACACCCAACAAGGAGCGTGAGCGGCTCTATGAAGCGTTCCGAACGGGTGAGGAAACGCTGCTCGTGGTCTCTAAGGTCGCCAACTTCTCCATCGACCTTCCCGACGCTTCTGTCGCGATTCAGGTCTCTGGCACATTCGGGTCCCGTCAAGAGGAAGCCCAACGTCTAGGCCGAATTCTGCGCCCCAAATCTGATGGTCGCGCCGCCACCTTCTACTCCGTGGTTTCGCGGGACACCAACGATCAGAGCTTCGCGGCCAATCGTCAGCGTTTCCTTACCGAGCAGGGGTACGGCTACCAAATCGTCGATGCCAAAGATGTACTCAATCAAGGCTTCCTTGAGGGTCGTTAGCGGCTGGTAAAGGAAACATTCGATGGCCGGAAGGGGACTGAGCAGGGGGATGACCCGGGCAACTCTGGTTAAGGCCTTTGTTACCGCTGGTACCTGGTTCTCCCGCTAGAAATCGGTAGAATATTTCTTTTTACTTCTTCCCCAAAAGCGTAAAGGTGTCCTCCGTGTCCGAAGTGTCCACTTCCACACCTACCTCGAAAATGTGTTCACCTCGGAACGCGAGAGCCCGGATTCGTCGCGTTGCCATGCTGAGCAGTGTGACCTGCCTCGCCGCTTTGCTCGGGGTAAGCGGCAACGTCGGGGCGCAAACCACAACAACGACAACGGCTGCGCCTACGGCACCAGCAACTATTCCTGGAGCATCAATCGCCTTGGTGATGGAACCCGTCACCGGGAATACCGGGATCTCGCTCACCGCACCAAACGCGATGCGTACTTCGGTTGTCATTACCAACGAAACGAAGGTTCCCCTTACGAACCAGCAAATGGTTGTGCGGTTTGGTGTGAAACCTGATCTGGTTAACTCCGTTATCGATGCGTCTGGACCGGTGGGTCTCATTGATGCAACGACCGGTGCGTGGTTTCATACCATCGCGGCGATTCAACCGGGAGAACGGGTCACCTATTCGGTCAACTGGTTCAAGTACTGTCCCGGAAAGTGGCCGATGGCTGTGCGCGTTGGTGATCGCCAGGTGTCCTCTACGGTGCAATGGTCTGGAACGTCGAGCGATTCCCGATGCCCCGCCGATGAGAGCACCAATCCTCAACCGGCGTCGTTTTACGCTCTTTCCTGGCCGAGTTCGATTTCGCCAACGGGGGCCACCGGAGTGGTGATCATTCCTTCAACGTCGGCTTCAACGCCAACGAGCACAATCGCAGCGACCTCAACCACGGTTTTAGCTGCTGTGACCACCACATCACTCTCGCCCCTGGTAACCACTATTACAACGCTGCGAGGATCTACGACCTTAGTTACTTCAACGTCGATTCAGTCTCTTCCTGGACCGTCGGCATCTTCAGCCAGCACGACCTCGACCACAAAGCTGTTCGGACCGTCAATAGTGCGACCAACCACAACGATAAGTACCCGTGCTAATGGTCCAACCACCACGTTGTTCTGCAAGACCGTTGGTGGTAACAAATATTGCGGGCCGAAGTCTTCTGCCTACAAAGCAGGTCAGGAAAAAGCACAGGAAATAAAACCTGGACAAAAGCCTGGTTCGAAAACGGTTGTAAAAAAGAAAGCTAAACCTAAGGCAAAGTCCAAAACGACGAAGCGCTGAGCCAATGGCTTTCTTGCTGCAAAGCAGTTCCCCTCTGTGACTTCGCTTGACCCGTCGTTACTGGCGTTGATCCATGCAACGAAGGGTTTTATGCCCGACGATGAGGGCGCCGCTCTTCATACGGCCGCCCTTTCCATCAACTCCGAAATCGTTGGCCCATTCCTTGAAGTTGGCGCCTATTGCGGACGTTCCGCGGTCTATTTGGGTGACGCGGCCCGCAGTACCGATCGAGTTCTCTACAGCCTTGATCACCATCATGGTTCCGAGGAAAACCAGTCGGGCTGGGAACATCACGACACCGAGCTTGTCGATCCGAGGACGGGACGCATGGACACCCTGCCCTTCTTTCGACGCACGATCGAACTAGCCGGTCTTGAAGCCTTGGTGGTCGCCTTAGTTGGTCATTCGATCCCCGTCGCTCGCTACTGGTCAACCCCGCTGGCACTGCTGTTCATTGATGGTGGACACGGAAAAGAACCCGCCGCTGCGGATTACGCCTGGTGGACCCCAAAGGTTGCCCCCGGTGGCCTACTGGTCATCCACGACGTGTTCCCCAACCCCGCCGACGGTGGACGCCCACCCTACGAAGACATCTACCTCCCCGCCCTTCAATCGGGCCTGTTCACCGAAGACCCCACCCGTTCCTGCGGCTCTCTCCGAGTACTACAACGCACTTCGTAGGCGCTCACCGGCTATTGAATGGCGAACAGGGATCGGGTTGGCTGGTGGCCGGTGAGCACGGCATTGGCTAGAAGCACCGAGGCGGCTGAGTAGGCGGTGCGTTCGCCTTCGGGGAAGTTGGTGCGGGTTGGAATGTGGAGGCCGGTCCAGTAGGAACCGTCCTCGAAACGGAGCTTGGCGGTAGTGGCGAACAGTTCGGCCGCTTCGCCCCACAGGCCAGCAACGGCACAGGCAATCGCTGCTTCGGCAGTTTCGCCGGTGGTGACCCAGGGGTGATCGTTCACGCAACGCACGCCTTCGCCGGCGATCACAAAATCATCCCAACGTTTCTGCAGCTGCACCTCACCAGCAGCACCAATGTGGATCCCACCAAGCACCGGGTAATACCAGTCCATAGCCCAGCGGTCTTTCTCGGCGAAGAACTCCAACGGATGTTCGCACAGCGCATGGCAAAGCAAATCCTGCGCAGCTAACCACACGGAAGAGTCGTGGCCCAACTGTCCGGCAATGGCGACGGCTGAGCGCAAACTGTGGTGAATCGACGATGATCCGGTGATCAACGCATAGTGAAAAGGGGTGCCATCGGGTTCTCTGGCCCACAGAATTTCGCCCGTGGGTTGCTGCAATTCCAAGACCCACGAAATTGCGGAATGGATCGTCGGCCACATTGATGCAAGCCAATCAGTGTCACCAGTACAAAGCCAGTGATGCCAGGCTCCGGCGGCAATGTAGGCAATGGTGTTGGCGTCGAACTTTGGATCCTTCACGCTATTGGCCGTGTAGTACTGATGCCACGAACCATCTGCGCGCTGATTATCCCGTAACCAACCGTAAGCGGCGCGTGCTGCATCGTGGCTGCCCCCGACGTCGAGGGCCATAGCGGTTTCTACGTGGTTCCAGGGATCGGCATGTCCCCCAGCGGTCCACAGGATTAGACCATCGACAAGTTGCAGGGCTTCAATGCAAGCAACGCTGGCCGCTTGTTCGGAGGAAGTCAAAAACACCATAACGGTCAAGCGCGCACGATCAGGCTGGTTTGCGGCCGTAGGTGATGAGGCTCTTGCCAAGTAGCGGGGTGAGGATTTTTTCGGGAATCTGTGTGGCGGCGGGCTTCTTCATAAGATCCCATACCAACAGGTCGTGGTATTTCTTCACCAGTTTGTGGTCGTTGTTGTTCACGCCCACGGCACACTTGAGCCACCAATACGGCGAATGCAGGGCATGGGCTTTGTGTGAACCGGTGAGCGTAAAACCGGCGGTACGAAGCCGTTCGCTGATTTCGGATTTCCGGTAGATACGCACGTGGCCGCCAACCGAAGCTGGGGCGTGGTACTCAGAATCGAGCGCCCAGTTAACCAACTCAGGACCCCACGAGGGCACGGTAACGGCGATAGTCCCGCCGGGCTTCAACACACGGAACAGTTCAGCCGCAGCAGAACGATCATCGGGAATGTGCTCCATCACTTCGGAACAAATAATGCGATCAAACGTGGCCTCGGCAAAAGGTAAACGCAATGCATCACCGTTCACGCACGCGGCCGACGTGGTTAGAGGAAGTGACTCTTCCAACTGCATGGCGTACATGGTTGACCCGGCTTTGCGAAGGTCATCAATGCTGTAATCAAGCGCAGTAACTTCGGCTCCGCGACGCATTGCCTCGAAGGCATGTCGCCCAGCACCCGCACCCATATCTAGCAAACGGTCACCCGGCTTCACGCCAAGCTGATCGTACTTAACGGTAAGCATGCTTACTTCCTTCCCAGGTTTTTAGCGTGGGTCTTGGCGAATTCGGTTGCACCTTTGGCTGCACCGGAAGCGTTTCTCGCAGTACTGCCCAACACACCCTTAGCTTTGGCAGCACTGCTAGCCGGGGCAACAGGAGAAGCAGAAGCAGATCCAGCTACAGAAGCATCATGAGCGGCGCGAGCGTTGTCTTCCAGCAGAGCCCTGTATTGCTCGACACAACCTTCGGCCGCTACTCGCCAGGTAAAGCCTTTGAGCACCCGGGCACGACCAGCAGCGCCAAGAGCAGCACGTAACGCTGGGTCACGCAACACCAACAAGATGGCCGCGGCCAACGCATCGGGGTCATTCGGCGCAACTGTGATGGCCGCCTCGCCACTAGGTCCAACCACTTCGGGAAGCGCGCCGCCGGTAGTAGTGATCAACGGGGTTCCGCAGGCCATGGATTCGATGGCGGGAATGGAGAAGCCTTCATACAACGAAGGCACCACAACCATCTCGGCCTCGTTGTAGAGCTCAACGATTCGATCGTCGCTTACGCCGGATTCAAACGTCACCACATCATTGAGACCCAAGCGATCCAACAGCTCAGGCAACACCGAACCTTCACGTTTCTTGCCCACGATCACCACATCAATGGGATGTTCCACCCGTACCTTGGCCAAGGCCTCAAGCAGCGGACGCAAACCTTTGAGGGGCACGTCGGCCGAGGCGGTGGTCATGATGCGATGGGGGCGACGGGTGATGTGCGGCATGGGTTTGAATCGCTCATGGTCCACGCCGACGGGCACGATATGCAACTGCGAAGCGGGCACATGCATCTGGGCCACGATGTCGCGCTTGGAGGATTCGGAAACGGTGATGATCCGCGGAATACCTTTGGCCACATCAACCTGCATACCCAAAAATCCGTACCACCGGTACAGCGACCAACGGCGTTTCAGATACCCAATGGAAGCCTTCGACGGGTACACCCGCGCAAGATCAGCAATCTCCAAGTCGCGATCAACCGTGATGGGATGGTGCAAAGTTGCGACTACGGGCAGACCGTCGCGGACCATGCCGCGCACGCCGTACCCAAAGCACTGATTGTCATGCACAATGTCAAACTCGGTGGCATGTGCACGTAGGTATTTGCGGGCACGCATGGAAAACGTCCATGGCTCGGGAAAACCACTCGTGCACATATGGGCGAATTCAAAAAAGTCGATACCCCACGCCGATGGTCCGCCGCCCATTTGGAAGCGTTCCTTGATTTCAGCGATCGTGGGAATATGCCAGGGATCATCGGCTCGAAATAGGTCCATAGACGGGATCTTGATGAGCTTCACGCCATCATCGAGCACCGGGTAGGG
>JAYUVJ010000030.1:0-2370 GCA_043754155.1 Acidimicrobiia bacterium | reverse complement strand
GCGGGGTCGATAAAGCCACCGCCCGCACCCAAGCAATCGACATGCTCAACGTGGTTCGACTCGGCGAATTTGCCAGTCGCAAACCAGCACAAATGTCGGGTGGCCAGCAACAACGCGTGGCCCTGGCCCGAGCCCTAGTGAACAAACCCAGCGCCCTGCTGCTCGACGAACCCCTGGCCGCCCTCGACCTGAAGCTTCGCGAAGCCATGCAAATTGAGCTCAAGCGCATTCAACGCGAGGTAGGCATCACCTTCATCTTCGTCACCCACGACCAAGGCGAAGCCCTCACTATGAGCGACCGCATTGTGGTCATGAGCCAAGGCCGCGTGGAACAAATCGGCACGCCAGAGGACATTTACTACCGTCCGGCCAGCATTTTTGTGGCCAGTTTTATCGGCTCAGCCAACCTCCTTCCGGCGACGGTAACCGCCGTGAGCACCGATACCGTAAGCGTGCGCACCTCCGGCGGGGCAGAAGTCCATGGTGGCCTCAACGGTCGCGCCTTTACCGTGGGTCAAACTGCCACCGTGATGATCCGCCCTGAGCGCATGATTATTGAAGACGATCCGATTTCTGGACAGGCAAATTTGGCGGCCGTCGTTACCAACCGGATCTTTCACGGGGCTTCGAGTGACGTGCACGTGAAGACCCTCGATGGAACCGAGCTGGTTGCCGATCTCGAGGCCGACGATGGATTCCAGTGCAAGCCAGGTGAACACGTATTCGTCTCATGGCCAAACGGTTCCGCTTACGTGCTCCCCGAAACCACCACCTTCGCCGGAAACACCGTAGTTGACCTCGTCAACGTTGAAGCTTCCCTCTAATGCCAGTTCGAAACGGCAAATCCGATTGCAGATATTTCCACCAGCAATCACCACCACTATCAGTACCGTTGCCCAATCAGCATCCCCCGCATCGAGGAGTATCCCCATGGTTAAGCCACTCAGTCGCCGTGATTTTCTTGTCCGATCTAGTCTGCTCGCCGTAGGAGGATCGGGTGTTTTAGCTGCGTGTTCGAGTGATTCTGGATCCAGCTCGGGTTCGACCGACTCTGCCACGGGCTCAGGTCCAGGGTCGGGGTCAGCGTTGAAAAAAGGTGTTGTGCGTATTGGAACCTGGCCTCTCTATATAGAGAATGACACTGACCCTCAGGAATCCGCCACGATCAAAGCATTCACCAAGGCCACGGGCATCAAGGTGGAGTACAGCTCCACCATCGACGGCAACGACTCGTTCACCTCCAAGTATGAAGGCGACCTGAAAGCCGGAAAAGACATCGGTTTCGATATCGTCGTCCCCACCTCATGGATGGCTGCACGCTGGATCAAAAACGGTTGGACCCAAGAAATCCCTGCGGATCTTGTCCTTAATAAGGCAAACGTCCTCGACTCCATGGCCAATCCGGTTTGGGATGCCGGTCGAAAATTCTCACTTCCCTACGCGATTATTCAAACGGGAATTGCTTACTACCCCGAGAAAGTGGGCGGCGAAATCACCAATCTTGCCGGCCTGCTTGACCCCAAACTTAAAGGCAAAGTGACGATCCTGAACGAGTTGCGAGATGCCGTGGGCCTCTTCCTTATGGCCGACGGGGTAAAGCCAGAAGATGCTTCCGTTGACCAGTGTCTGGCCGCCATTGGAAAAATTAAAGCCGCTCGCAGCGGTGGGCAATTCCGTAAGGTTACGGGCAACGGGTACATCGAAGATCTGCGCCTGGGCGATCTGGCCGCATGTATGGCCTGGTCAGGTGATGTGGCCTCAATTCAGGCCGAGAAGCCCGACCTCAAGTGGGTGTTGCCATCGGACGGGGCTATGAGCTCGGTCGACACCATGATCATTCCCAAAGGTGGCAACGCTGAGATGGCCGCTGCGTGGATGAACTTTTTGTACGACCCCACCGTTTCGGGCCCGCTCTTTGAGGCGATCAGCTACTCGTCACCGGTGAAGGATGCTGGCAAATCAATGTCCGCCGAAGCTGCCAGCAACGTGCTTATCAATCCAGCGGCCGACGCCAACCTGCATGAGTTCCGTCAACTCACCGACAAGGAAAACGTCACGCTCGAAACCGCCTTCGCCCAAGCAACACAGCAGTAAGGGAAAGTTTAACGGGGCTGAAGCATCACCGACTTGCAATCCACCAATCCTGCGGCCGTGTGATCGTGCGGCCGTGTGATCGTGTGATCGTGCGATCGTGTGATCGTGCGATCGTGCGATCGTGCGATCGTTTGGCTCCGCACTTTACCCTGTTTCACCCGGCCAGGCGTGGTTCTGCTCGAAATTGTCACAACCAACAATAGCTACTTTGCGTAGTTTTATCCCTCCTTCGAGAAAGAACACATATGTCGAGCAGTGAGGGTCGTGAGACAAAAA
>JAYUVJ010000029.1:0-12523 GCA_043754155.1 Acidimicrobiia bacterium | reverse complement strand
GTCATAGTGGGCGCAGCACTTCCCTGGTTGGAGACTGGCGGAGTTTCACGATCAGTTTTCACCTTGGCAAGGGTTGCTAGTGAAATTGGGTTACTCGATCGGCCCGGCCGGAAACTTGCGGTCTACAGCCTCCTGAGTGTACCCCTACTCGTTCCGATCGCCCTCATTCTGATGAGCTTGGGGCTCCGCAAACTCGCTGGCCTCATACTCTTGGTGATTGGGCTTCTCGGAATTGCCTCGGGCGCCGCCGGACTGGCCTTTGGGGCTGGACAACTTGGACCTCCCGTCGCCTTCGCTGCTGGACTAGTGGCGCTGGTGGCCGCTGCGGTAGGTGCGTTTCGAAAATTCCCGCAACCAAAGCCGATGACGGCAGCTCAACTTGGAGAGGCCGTTTGATTTTCATTGTGGGCTTCGTGCCGTGAACGCCCTCGCACCAGGTCGTCCCCAAACTTTTGAGGCCCTTTTTGGATCGGGAAGTACGAGGTTCTGCAAGGCGCACGGCCGTGCCCTCAGCAATTCGGGAACCGAAGTGAACACCATCAACGTCCTAACCTCAAGAATACGGGCTTTCGAGCCGATCAGTACCTTGCAAAACAACGAGAAACGGAATTGGCCGCCAGGAGCCTAAGGAAACCATAATGACCATTGAGCCCAGCCCGCCAGAGAACATTCCAACCGACCACGAGAACCCAGAAAGGGTTGACTTGGCGCCAACGCAAAGTTGGGTGGATGCCGTTCCCACACCACCAACGCCAACCGAACCGTTTGAAGTGCCGCTGGACGCAACCCCCACTCCCATGGGCACATACGAAGCAGTAGCCGGAAGTGCGACCGAGGTGCAGAGACCTGGCGCGGCAATAACCACAGGAGCGGAGACAGCCGGAGGCGCAATGGCAGCGGGGACAGCTGAGGGCGCAATCACATCTGGGGCAACAGGGGGATACGGTGGAGGTCCATCGTTTCCCACACCACCCGTGAATGGTTCCGGAGCCAGCGAAGCTCCAAAAAAGAAACGTCGCCTCGCCCTGATCGGTGTGGGCCTGGGTGTTTTGGGGTTGGCTGGCGGGGCGGTCTTCGCTCTCACCCAAATCAAAGGGACAGAAAAGGCCAATACTCCAGAACAGGCCGTGGAGACGTTTTACACATCGTTTGAAAATGGTGATGCCATCGGGTTGGCCAAGACCTTGGCACCGGGCGAACGCGATGTGATGCTTGATTCCATGGTTCCAATGTTGGCGGAAATGAGCCGGCTCAACGTGTTGGAGAAGGATTTCGATCCAGCCAAGATCAAGGGCTACACGGCAAAGTTGACGGCATTCAAGGCCAAGTCAACGGTTGTGCGTCCCGATCTCGCCCATGTTGTGGTCACGAGCGGCAAACTGTCCACCACCTTCAACCCCAATGATTTACCGTTCGGTGACTTCGTCCGAAAACTTGGTGGCGATGATCTCAAGAAGTCAAAATCCACCACACAGTCCTCCGATATCGGGACCAAAGCTGACAGCCCATTCGTGGTGCAAAAAATCGGCAAGCGTTGGTATTTAAGCCTCAACTATTCGATCGCAGAATCAGCCCGTCTCCAAGCCGACAAGCCTTACAAGGTTCCGCTCAAGGGTGCAGGGATTGTTGCAAAGGGGGCCGCTAGCCCCGAAGCTGCGGTGAGCGAAATGATGCAAGCCATTGCTGATGTCAACACTCGACGCATTATCGAACTGCTTCCTCCCGATGAGTTTGCAGCCCTCCATGACTATGCCGGACAGTTCATCGACAAAGCCACCGATGCGGTCAAAGATGGAACCAAACAGTACAAACTAAAGGTGACTCCCAAGTTGCTTGCGTCAAAAATTGCCGATGACCGAGTTGTTGTGACCATCCAAGATTTGCCGTTCAATCTAAAAGTTGATAATCCCGATTTAAAGGTCAAAGCCGACTACGCCGCCAAGATTCTCAACGCCACCCTCGAAACCAAAGATGGGTCTAAGGGTCAACTGACTTGGAAAAACCAAGTGCTTGACGGGTCGTTCACCTCACCTCAAGGCGAAAAAATTCGGGCCAAGTATGCCAAGGAATGCCTCACTCTTACGGTCGATGGCGACGAGAAGAAGGGCTGCGGGCAGGAAGGACTTACAAAGCTCTTCTCTGATCTCACCGGCCAAAATATTGACACCTCAACACTCAATACCGATGGCTTGGGTTTCTCAAGCAAATGCAAACCAGCAAGTCGGGGAAAGCCCATCATTGGTTTCACCGTCATCAAACGTGAAGGCGCTTGGTATGTAAGCCCAACGCGCACCATGTTGGATTCGGCCACAGCGATCATGAAGAAGCTCGAACCCAAAGACATCGAGTGCTTGCGTAATCAGATCGAAACGTCGATCAAATCGCTGAGCAACAACAACAACGATCCGGCCGCCATTGACCCAACCTTCATTGACCCAACTGATCCAAACTCCGATCCGTTCGCCTCTGACACGTTCCCTGATTTCCCGGTTGATTCTTCGTTGGCCACAGACGACATCTTCAGCTCCGACACTTTCGCTACCGGTGACTTCTCCGACGGAACCAATGCAAATGTTGACTCGACAAAAACCGACGGGATTGTGAACGCCACATTCCCACCAGTCTCGGACACCATCGCAGCCTGACAACCGGCGACTGATGACGAAACGAATAGTGCTTGATGACGTAACGACTGCGACGTAACGACTCGCGACTGATGACGTAACGACTAGCGACTAGCGAGATCGTGTGCGCTCACGGCGAACAGGGGCTTAGCTGTCGCAGTCACTTGCGATAACAGTGCCGTTCCTGTCGGAAGAATTTGATCGAGAAAGAACTCGGCGGTCGCCACCTTGGCGGCATTGTAGGCATCGTCGACACCGGCATTTGTGGCGTTCACCGCCTGTCGTGCCATTAGCCATCCACCAACCACGGTGGAGAACAAACGTAGGAACGGTGTTGCCCCACTCATCCCATCTTGAACGTCGGCTCTGCCCGCGCTCATCATCCAACGCACGGCCTGTTCCAACGCGTCTATTCCAGCACTGAGATCTTCGCGCATCACACTCAACGAACCATCCAGCGTCTTCAAATCCGCGCGCATAGTTTCAATCAGTTCACGCACTACTGCACCATCGCGCATTGGGAGCTTGCGGCCAAACAAATCAAGCGCCTGGATTCCGTTGGTTCCCTCATAAATTGCCGCGATGCGAACGTCGCGGTAGAGCTGAGCTGCGCCGGTGTCCTCACAAAAACCCATGCCACCAAAGATCTGCACACCTATCGAACAAATCTCGTTGCCCAGATCGGTACACCAGGCTTTGGAAAGTGGCGTTAGCAGATCGGCAAGTTCAGTAGCTGCGGTGCGGGCTTCGGGGGTAGCGGCGTGACGCGAATCGTCCATGGCCTTGCCGTTGAGATAGATCAGGTGGCGCATCGCTTCAATGTGGGAGCGCATGGTCATAAGCATGCGGCGAACATCGGCGTGACCAATGATCGGCAAGCCAACTTCGGTTGATCCAACCACACGCCCCTGCACTCGGCTTACCGCGTGGGCATAGGCCAATTGATAAGCACGCTCAGCAAGTGCTTGACCCTGCTGACCAACTGCTAAGCGTGCATTGTTCATCATGGTAAACATGGTGCGCATGCCGGTGTTTACTTCGCCGATGAGTTCGCCAATTGCACCTTCACCATCGTCACCGAAGGCCAACACACACGTCGGCGAACCGTGAATGCCCATCTTGTGTTCAGTGGAAACAACCTTCACGTCGTTGCGAGCACCCGAAGTTCCATCGGCGTTGAGAACAAACTTGGGGACGATGAAACACGAGATGCCCTTCGTTCCCGCCGGTGCACCTTCAACACGGGCCAACACCAAATGGATGATGTTGTCGGTGAGATCATGTTCGCCCCAGGTGATGTAAATCTTCTGGCCGGTAATGCGCCACGAACCATCGTCAGCTTGGACAGCTTTTGCCCTAAGCGCGCCCACATCAGAGCCGGCATCGGGCTCGGTGAGGTTCATGGTGCCCGTCCACTCGCCGCTAACCAACTTCGGCAGGTATGTCTCCTTCTGGGTTTCGGAACCCCAGTGTGAAAGGGCTTCGATAGAACCCTGGGTAAGCATCGGGCACAGAGCGAGTGCCATATTGGCCGATTGCAACATTTCCGACATTGCCAGGCCAACTACGTGAGGGAAGCCTCCACCGCCATAGGTTGCGTCGAGCGGGACGGAACCCCAACCACCATCGACGTAGGCCTTGTAGGCGGTCTTGAACTCTGGAGGCGTGGTGATAGTTGCAGCTTTGGTATCGACCTTGAGACCAATGCGATCACCAATTTCGTTGGTGGGCGAAATTACTTGGCCGCTAAGTTTCCCGAACTCTTCCAGCAACGAGGTCACGGTATCGGAATCAGCATGAGCGAACGCCTCGTATTGCGCTAGCTCGCCCGCTCCGACCAGGTCGAGTGAGAAGGCAATGTCACGGATGGGGGCGGTGTAATCAAGCACAGAATGTTCCTTCAGGGCGGTGAGGCTTCACACCGGGCGGTCAGGGCTTGGGCCCGTTGCGTCAGCAACAAACCACTCCTGCGGTGAGCAGCCAATATTTCGTGAATCAATTGTCGCGTGCTTCGGCGCGTTACCTGGCAGATCGACACCAGATTGACAGTAGATTTGGTCAACGGCCCCAACATCCGATGAATGGTCTTTGGGAAAAAGGCGGTAAGTAGCGCGACAGTTGTTTATGAGCATTCCTCGACCCACCTCGCCCCGCATTGCACCAATCACGGAACCCTCAGAAGAGCTGGCCGAGATGTTCGCCAAAACCTTGTTGGGACCGTCAGGCAAACCGATCAACATTTTTGGAACGCTCGGGCATCACCCCAAATTGCTGAAGCGGTTCAACGTGCTCGGCGGGTTCTTCTTGAATGCTGGCCTACTCCCGGCACGTGAGCGTGAGATCGTGATTCTTCGGGTTGGTTACCAATGCCAGGCCGTGTACGAGTTTGGTCAGCACACGGTGATTGGGTTGCGTGCCGGTTTGACCGATGCGGAGATTTCCGCCTTGGCGACACCGAACGGGGCGAACTGGTCGCCAAAAGACGCGGCATTGGTCGCCCTGGCCGATGATCTGTGTGCAGATAATTGTGTTTCCGACGCCACCTGGGCGGTGTTGCAAGCCGGTTGGAACAAGGCTGAGCTTTTAGAACTGGTCATGGTTGCTGGCATGTACCGCATGGTCTCGGGGTTCCTTAACACCATGGGTGTACAACTCGACGACGGGGTGCCCGGCTGGCCCTCGGCCTAGTTTTCGGGTTCGGTTTCGGTAGACCTCTGGGCAGAAATCCGTCCGTACTGGCCAGATTTCGCCCCGAGGTGAACGGCTTCGCTGCGCAAGGTACGGTAAAGCCATGCCAATTACCAAGGGATACAAACAACTCGTCGCCGAGGCCGAAGCCAAGATCGTCACGCGGAGCGTTGCAGAAGCGCAGGCCATGCTCGGGACGGAGAACATTGTGTTCGTGGATCTACGTGATCCCCGTGAGATCGACCGTGAAGGCATGGTGCCCGATGCCCTTTCCGCTACCCGCGGCATGATCGAGTTTTGGGTCGATCCGGAGAGCCCCTATTACAAGCCGATTTTTGGCGACGAATCCAAGCACTTCGTTCTCTATTGCGGAGGCGGTTGGCGCTCCGCGTTGGCTGCGGTCTCCCTGCAAGAGATGGGTCTCACCAATGTGAGTCATGTCGACGGTGGTTTCGCGGCCTGGAAATCCGCTGGCGCACCTGTCGTCGCCAAACCTGAACGCCCAGCCAAGGGTTAACCGGTCGTTACGGCTTTTCGAGCAGACTCTCCTTGTGGCAACGCTCCTAGAACTTCGCACCGCAATTGATCAGGCCGATCGCGACCTCCTCGAGGTCTTGGCTCGCCGTTTTGCGTTGTGCAATGAAGTTGCTGCCGTCAAGGGCGAAGCACAATCACAGGTGTTGCAACCAGCACGGGTGCAAGAAGTGTTGCGCACACGGGCTGCGTGGGCTGCTGAAGTGGGCGTGGAACCGGAGTTCGCCGAACTCATTTTTCGCTCACTGCTTTCGGAAACCCATCGGATCGAGGCCGTGCATTTGCGCGACCGCAACGATCAAGCCCCTTCGGCTGAGGACACTTCTCGCGTTCCTGCGGTCGATACGGCTTTGCAAACCACAGCGTGCCGGATTGATCATGTGACCGTCGCCGTTGATGACCTAACTGCGGCCACGGCCTTCTTTGTGGATCGTTTGGGCTTTCGGGTTGGGCAATCCCGCTCTTCGCATCCCGATTACCCCGGACTCGATTCGGTAGTGGTTGATGCCGGCGGCGTGACGTTTGTACTCCTCCAGGCCGACGCATCCCATCCAGGTGAGCCTTTAGCCATTGGGGTGCACCACATTGCTATCGAAGTCCTCAATGCCGCCTACGTCCGCTCAGCGTTGGTTGATCAGGGCTGCCCGCTGCAAACCGATGTGCTCACCTCGCACAACGGCCTGGAGCGCTTTTTTACGGTTCGTGATGCGTCCTCGGGCCTGCAGCTCGGTTTCGTATCCCGCGTGGGTGACCGGGCGAATTTCGATGGAGGAGACGTTGCTGCGCTCAGCGCGGCTATTGAGTTCGCCGCTGATTTGTAGGTGCTGGTCGCACGGAGTCTTGAATCCGGTCTATCGGCCGTTCACTAACGGGCTTTTCGACCGCACTCCGCTTACTCAGCGACCACCCACAGCCGTTTGGAGCGGCGAGTTTCCCTGGTGACGCAAACCACAGCTGTTAGCCGTTGATTCGGCTTCGTGCGTTTGTGAATTGGCTCTAGCTTTTCTCCACCTCGTTTTCAGCGCGTCAAATTTTCGACGGGTTTGCGCGTACCACCGTTGTTGGAGAATCCATGCCTGAAGCCGTCATCGTCGCCACCGCACGTTCGCCTATTGGACGGGCGTTCAAGGGTTCGTTGGTCGATATTCGTGCTGATGATATGGCCGCGCAGATGGTTCGTGCTGCGCTTGCTCAGGTCCCGATGCTGCCGGTTTCCGATATCGAAGACCTTATGCTGGGCTGTGGACTTCCCGGCGGTGAGCAGGGCTTCAATATGGCCCGTGTCGTGTCGCTGCTGGCAGACCTTGAGACCGTTCCGGGCACAACAGTGAACCGCTACTGCTCGTCTTCTTTGCAGACCATTCGAATGGCTGCGCATGCCATTCGTGCTGGTGAGGGCCATGCCTTCATTGCTGCTGGCGTTGAATCGGTGAGCAGTTTCATCAAGGGCAACTCCGACACCCTGGCCGACACCGAAAACCCGGCGTTTAGTGACGCTAAGGCCCGTTCGGCTTCACGTCAGTGTGGTGATGTTGCCGCTTGGGTTCCTGGGGAAGGTTTGGCTGACATTTATGTTTCCATGGGACAAACAGCCGAAAACGTGGCACAGCTTGAGGGCATTACTAGAGCTGAGCAGGACGAATACGCCATGCAGTCCCAACAAAACGCTGGCCGGGCCATTGCCAACGGGTTTTTCGACCGGGATATAACGCCGATCACCCTGCCCAACGGCACGATAGTTTCGGCCGATGATGGTCCCCGTCCGCAGACCGATCTTGAAGGTTTGGGCAAGCTCAAGCCCGTGTTCCGTGTCGATGGTTCCGTTACAGCGGGTAATTCTTGTCCGTTGAACGACGGGGCCGCAGCGGTTGTGGTCATGAGCGATGTGCGTGCCCGCGAGTTGGGAATCACGCCGCTTGCTCGGATTGTGTCCTCGGCGGTCACAGCGCTGAATCCCGAAATCATGGGCCTCGGGCCGGTTGAAGCATGCCGACGGGCCATGTCCAGGGCCGGGATGACCATTTCTGATGTTGATCTAGTGGAGATCAACGAGGCCTTTGCTGCGCAGGTGTTGCCTTCTATGCGCCATTTGGGCATCACCCGGGACAAGATCAACATCCACGGCGGTGCCATTGCCCTCGGTCACCCTTTTGGGATGACGGGCGCCCGCATCATGACCACGCTCATCAACGGCCTGCGTGCCACCGACGGAACCTTCGGTATGGAATCAATGTGCGTAGGCGGCGGCCAAGGCATGGCAATGATCATCGAACGCCTCTCGTAGGTTTTGGGCCGACTTCCCGGCTCGGTGTGACAACAACCTCATTGGTAGCCGGTCCGGTTGCGAGGTGCGTAGTATTTGGCACCGTGCTTTGCGCGGGAAACTGCGCGGGCACCTCAGTTACACAGTGGTCGTTTATCGGCTGCGCACGATGAGGAGCATAGATGCCGGGAACAGTGGTTGTTGGAACGCAATGGGGCGATGAAGGCAAGGCGAAAGTCATTGACCTTCTCTCCGCGCAGGCCGATATGGTCGTGCGTTACCAGGGTGGCCACAATGCCGGCCATACCGTGGTGGTCGATGGGGTCAAGTTCGCCTTCCGACTTATCCCCTCAGGTGTGCTGTACCCAGGTGTAACCGTGGTGATCGGTAACGGCGTGGTGCTCGATTGCGCAACGCTGTTTGGCGAACTCGACATGCTGGCATCGAAAGGTATCGACACCTCTTCGCTGGTCGTATCTTCCAATGCACACTTAATAATGCCGTGGCACCCCATCTTGGATGGATTGGCTGAAACCGCACGTGGCGATCAAGCCATTGGAACCACGAAAAACGGTATCGGCCCTTGCTATGCCGACAAGGTTTCGCGTGACGGTCTTCGCGTACAAGATCTGTTGGTACCGTCGCGATTCCGTGCCCGCTTAGCTGCGGTGCTTGAACAAAAGAACGCGCTGCTGACGAAGGTCTACGGCCAGCCCGCCCTAGATTTCGAAACCATTGCTGCTGAGTATTTGGGTCCGATTGCCACTCGTTTGGCACCGTACATTGGCGATTCGGTTTCGGTGATTCACGCCGCGCTTGGTTCGGGCAAAACCGTGTTGTTTGAAGGTGCGCAGGCCACGTTCCTGGATATCGATCACGGCACGTACCCGTTTGTTACGTCGTCTAATCCAGTAGCTGGTACCGCGTGTTCTGGTGCAGGCGTGGGTCCTCGGGATTTGCAACGCATTGTAGGGATTGCCAAGGCATATGTAACTCGTGTTGGGTTTGGTCCGTTCCCTACTGAGTTGTTAGACGCAACCGGTGAGTTGATTGTAGAGCGCGGTGCCGAATTTGGGACGGTTACCGGTCGTCGTCGTCGGCCAGGCTGGTTCGATGCCGTGATGCAACGCCAAGCCACTCGTTTGAATTCGTTGACCGAGATTGCCTTGACAAAACTCGACATTCTCGATCCGCTTGAGACCATTCGGGTTTGCGTGGCCTACTCGATTGATGGCGTGCGACACGAACATCTGCCTTCGGACTTCTCAATGCTGGAACGCGCCATTCCGATCTACGAGGATCTTCCCGGCTGGCAATGCGACACCACCAAGGCCCGAACGGTTGAGGATTTGCCAGTCAACGCGCAAAAGTATGTGCGCTTTCTTTCCCGAGTGAGCGGAGCCCCCATCCGCATTCTCGGCATTGGCCCAGGCCGCGACGAAGTGATGGACGTCCCCGCCGCCTGGCTCGACAACGAAGCCGCCTCGGAGTGAAGTCATGATTGACCGTTATTCAATTCCTGAGATGGCTTCGCTATGGACCGATCAGGCCCGCATGGATCGTTGGCTTGAAGTTGAGATTTTGGCGACGGAGGGATGGGCCGAAGTTGGCATCGTTCCCGCTGCCGATGCTGCGGCCATCCGTGAGCGGGCTGCCTTCACGGTCGCCGAAGTGAATGAGCGTGAGCGCACCACCGATCACGACGTTGCTGCGTTTGTTGATGTGGTGCAAGCCGCTGTCGGGATGCCAGCAGGTGCCTGGGTTCACTATGGGCTTACCTCATCCGATGTTGTCGATACCGCATTGTGTGTTTCGCTAACACAATCGGCTGACTTGTTGATCACCGCTTCGACGTCGTTGATCGCCTCGCTCAAGGCCCGTTCGCTGGAATTTGCCGACACGCCATGCATTGGCCGCACCCACGGTATTCACGCTGAGCCGACGACCTTTGGCGCAAAGCTGGCCCTGTGGTGTCTATCCGTCGATCGTGACCGCACCCGTTTGCAGCGCGCTCGTGAAGCGGTGGCCGTTGGCAAGCTCAGCGGCGCCGTGGGAACGTATTCCAACATCGAGCCCTCGGTTGAAACCTATGTGTGCACACGACTTGGCCTAACCCCAATTCCAGCGACCCAAGTGGTGGCCCGCGATCGCCATGCCGAATATCTCTATGCATGTGCTTCTTTAGGTGCCACGATTGAGACGATTGCGACGGAGATTCGCCATCTGCAACGGACCGAAGTTCGCGAAGTTCGCGAGCCATTCCGTGCCGGTCAAAAAGGCAGTTCGGCTATGCCCCACAAGCGCAATCCGATTACCGCTGAGCGTCTTGCCGGTTTGGCCCGAATCTTGCGCGGCAACTTAATCGCTGGTTTAGAAAACGTTGCGTTGTGGCACGAGCGGGATATCTCCCACTCCTCAGTCGAACGAGTCATTCTGCCCGATTCTTCTATGCTCGCTTACTATGTGTTGATTAAGGCCAAGTACTTGATTGATGGCATGACCGTCGACACCGCCCGTATGCGCGCAAACATTGACGGTTCCTTCGGACTGGTCTTCAGTCAGGCAGTGTTACTCGCTCTGGTGGCCGCCGGAATGCCCCGCGATGACGCCTACCGGATCGTGCAACGCAACGCCATGACCGCCTGGGAAACCGAGCAATCGTTCCGCTCCCTCCTCGATGCCGACCCCGAAGTAACCGCCACCGCTTCATCCTCAGTCCTCGACACCGCCTTCGACCTCAACCGCTCACTCCGCAACGCCCACCGCTTCCAAGACGCATTAGCTGCTTTTTAGAACGTACGCGTAACATCTAAAAGGCCGCGATCTTGACAGCTGAACTCGAGGCAAACCGTTGAAACAAGAGATGTCTAGGCCAGTCGGCCGTACACGATCGTTGCAAGTTTCGCAGCAGATGCGGTTGGTATCGATGCAGGACCGGTCAAGATAAACATGGTTGATCCCCGTCGCACCACGAAACCTACCTTTTTGTCGAACTCGTTCATGAGTACAAGATTGCCTGCCGGTAATCCGACAACCGGTGTCGCCTTACTGTAGAACTCTTCGATTGATTTTCGCGCGGGATCTTGTCCGTACATCCATTGAATGTAGCCACTTCCATCGTCGTCAGAGTAAGCGGCTAGGCAAGCGGAAGCTCCTTTCATTGCCTCCTCTTGGTCGGTATCAACGACTTCTTTTTCCATTTCTACAGCTACCCCTGAGGCAGCTAAATCAGCGGTAGTAACGAGCACGCAAGCTGCGGGTCTGGCGCGGGCGGATGGTTTCGAACCTTTGGTTTTGGCGGTTTTGCTCGCCTTGGCGGCCTTGCTCACCGGCCCCCTCCGAAAGCATCGCCGGTGCCGAAAGATCCCAAGACCAGCATGATTGCACCACTGAGGCACAAGAACATTCTTTGGGTTTTGAAAGTTTGCTTATCTCAAAAGCGTAAACCTGAGCGTCGAAATTTATCGGGCCAAAAGGGCAGTTGAACAGACACTGATGACGCGCACGAACGTTACTTCCGGCCCCTACAACTCGCTACGGGTCGCAGAAATCGAAATAGGAAAACCTCGATGGCATAGCGCTGGAAAACTTCGCAACATCACCATCATGGATCGACGGGTTTGACCTTGGTGGCAGCGCGGTGGTCTAGGCGTTGTTGGGCTTCGTTGGCTACGAGTTCAATTGGGTCTTGAGCAAGCAAACGCAACAGGTCTGGTGGGAGCTTGGCGTTGGTGGCTAGTGCGTGGCGTACGCGCTCATTGGCATCGGTTGATAGGGCCACGAACATGGCGCGGTCGAGTTTGCGTTTGCGGGCAACCCAGCTTCTGGTGACTGGATCAGGATCGTCGATCAGTAGCCGGATGATAGAAAGCGGAACGGTTTTGTTGTGGGCCACCCATTTGCGAAGATCAGGGTGGTGCTCAAGAACGAAAAGCCACACTTTCTCGTCGGCATCCTCGATGGCGGCGCGGGTTTGATCGGCGGGATCCTCGCTGTTGCGAAGTTTGACAAACTCAGCGACGGAACGAATCATGATTGGCGCCAGCTCATATGCAATCCGTCGCGACTACAGCAGGATTCCGTCGTCGGCTTGGTACACGTAAATTTCTCGGGACAACTGGGCTGGGGTTCCTGCGGGCTGAGGTGCCGCGGCGAGACCAACAAGGTGAGCATCAAGAGCGGCACGGTCAGTCCAACGTTCGGTAAGGATCACCACGGCGGGATCAACGGCGTCGGCGGTGAAGGCATAGGTGATGCAACCGTTCTCCGCTCGGGAATGATTCGTCACCGGAGTTCGATTCGCAATGAACGCTTCCCGATCGGCGGGCTCAACGCGAAATGTACCAATAACAATGACCATGGCCTAGACACTACTTCTGCCTGGCTCTGCCATTTAGGTTTACGGGGCGGCGTA
>JAYUVJ010000028.1:0-2913 GCA_043754155.1 Acidimicrobiia bacterium | reverse complement strand
CGCACGTCAATCGACGATGGGGTGCGTTGGAAGACAAATAACTCACCCGCTGAGGCCGCCAAATGAGGAACGCACTGAACAGCTGTAGCACCCGTTCCGATAATGCCCACTCGCTTGTCGCGCAGACCTTCCATCGGAGCGCCAGCTGGACTGCCTCCGGTATAGGCATAGTCCCAACGACTGGTGTGAAAACTGTGGCCGCCAAAGGTTTCGATCCCAGCGATACCGGGCAACTTTGGACGATGCAACGGTCCCGTTCCCATGGCCACGAACTTCGCCCGCATGACATCACCCCGATTCGTGCGAATGATCCAGTGTGAGGATTCGTCGTCCCAGGTAAGTGAAGTCACTTCGGTGGACAAGCAGGCGTTTTCGTACAGATCAAAGCGCGTGGCGATGCGGCGGCTGTGTTCGAGAATTTCTGGGGCGTGGGTGTACTTCTCAGTGGGCATATGACCGGTCTCTTCAAGCAGCGGCAGATAGACAAATGCCGCCGTGTCACACTGCGCGCCGGGATAGCGATTCCAGTACCAGGTACCGCCGAAATCACCGCCCTTTTCGATAATGCGCACGTCGTTAATTCCTGCCTGCTTGAGCCGCGCTCCGGTAAGCAAACCCGCGAAACCTCCACCGATAAACGCGACGGTGACTTCGTCAAGAAACGGATCACGGGGCTCAGCAATGGTGTGAGGATCATCGAGATATTGCGCGAACAAACCGGCAGCTTGAATGTACTGATTGTTCCCGTCGGCACGAAGGCGCTTATCCCGCTCGGCCAAGTATTTGGCTCGTACCCAATCAAGATCGCCGCCAGTGTTGGGGGATCGCATTGCCATTGCAGTATCAATATCGCTACTCATGGCAAACACCGTATCGACACGAATCTCACATTGCCCATTCACTGCTCCCGAGGTGACCGTCGCGTTTCCCTACTTCGGTCGCTGAACGTGTGGGATTAGGTTCTTCCTACGCACCCAATCTCTCAGTTTCGACAGGAGCCGAATGGAACGCCAGAGACCGATGGGTAGGGTGCATGACGTGCCCTGAAAGGCTGTTACGCATCTCGACCCAACATTTTGCGCAATGGTGAATATGGAATGCCAGGAGAACCTGCTTGGTGTCGCCGTGAGGGCCGAGGAGTGGTGAGAACAGCGTGCGGTCACCGCTCAGTCAAGAAACTCGACGACGATTCCAAGGCTCAGGTAGGTAGCGCTAGCCCTTCGATCACGGCTCAATAGCGGAAGTCCCGCAGTCCGGGCAGCCAAACCAACGAGGCCGTCATAGATCGCGCCACCGGAGATAGGGAGGTCACGGAGTTTTTCGGTGAACCGTAACTGATCAGCTGCGTCGACAAAAACGGAGTTCGGGAGGTTGTGTTGAAGGAGATCGAGAACCTCTCCTGCTGAACGCCTTCGCGGAGCGGGGAGACGAGTGAGTACCGAGAACGTTTCGAACCAAGCGTGCCCTGCCAACCCCGCCGGGCGATCACCAATTGCGGCAATCACCTGGAGGTGAGCAATGTGGTCGGCAGTGCACAGCGGTACAGCTGCGCTTGTGTCCAACAGAATCGCACCACTGGCGTGATTTTGTTTCGGTCGACTCAACGCTGCCCACCGCGGCGAAGCTCGTCGACGGTTTCGTCATCAAGTTGGTTTCCGGTCGCAGGGATGACCAAGAATCGCCCCTTCTGCTCTAATCCCTGGCCAGGTTCAACCTCGATGTGTATCCCAACTCCATCAAGCTCAACCCGGAGCTGCACTCCCGGAACCAATCCGGCCCGCTCACGCAAAGCTTTCGGCACGACAATCCGCCCAGCTTGGTCAATGGTAGTAAGCATGGTAGGAGTCTACCATTTTTCTTTCTTATTACGGCAAGCCACTTGCTCACTCAACTGGTGGCACGGCGTCGTATGGTCGAATACGGTTACAAGGGCAGGTTCTGCACACCGAAAGACCCAGCAACAATCACTCTTCGCAAAGGGAACTGACATGGCTGCTCGACCAACCTGGACCGGAACCGTGAGCTTCGCGCTCCTCAGTGTGCCGGTGAAGCTCTATACCGCAGTGCGCTCCAAGGACATCAGCTTCAACCAGTTGGAGAAGTCCACCGGGCAACGCATCAAACAGAAGCGGGTTTCCTCGGTCAGCGGCGAAGAAGTAGCGGGGGAGAACATCGTGAAGGGCTATGACCTTGGCGGTGACCGCTTTGTGGTGATTGATCCCGAAGAACTCGAAGCTCTCACACCTCGCGACGCCACAAACGAAAAGACCATTCAGATTTTGGAGTTCGTGGACCAAGACGAGATCGATCCGATCTACTTCGAGAAGCCCTATTACATTGCCCCCGATAAAGGAGGCGCGCGCCCGTATGGGTTGCTGGTCGCAGCCATGAAAGCCACGAACAAAGTTGCAGTAGCGAAAATTGTTATGCGCACAAAGGAATACGTGGCCATTATTCGCCCCATGGGACACTTCCTTTGCATGGAAACCATGGTCTTTGCCGACGAAGTTGTAAGCCCTTCCGAAGTTGATGGGCTTCCCGATTCGGCCATGGAAATCGCCGAGAAGGAACTCGATATGGCCAAGATGTTGATCGAAACCACCGCAGGCACGTTCGATCCAAACAGTTACCGTGATGAATATCGCAACAAGGTTATGGCGCTCATTGAGGCGAAGGCTGCGGGCGAGGTGTACGAGATGCCGAAACTCGAAGAAGCTCCCAAGGTTATTGATCTCATGGCCGCACTCGAAGCCAGCTTGGCCGCAGCAAAGGCCCGTAAGGCTGCGTAACACCTTTACGATCGGAACCACATCGGAGTACAACGCGTGAGCTATGAACGATGAGTGACACTTTTGTAGAGATTGATGGACGTACCCTCAAGCTCACCAACCTCGACAAAGTGCTCTACCCCAC
>JAYUVJ010000027.1:0-5042 GCA_043754155.1 Acidimicrobiia bacterium | reverse complement strand
GTAAACGGGAACTCCCACGCTGCAACGGCTCGGAGTTTCGCATGGCGCAGTTTTGCTTCAGCCGCCGCCCATCGGATCGCTTCGGTACTTCCGCCTGACCCGTCAACTCCCACAACAATGGTGTCCATTTACGTTCCTCCATTCGAGCGCAGATTCTTTGTCGATCTGATGAGTTCATCGTGTTGCTCAAGCGGTTATTCGGGCAGAGTCGATAGGACTGTTCAAATAGGGACCATCGTCTGATTGCCCCGGGACGTTTGATGCTGGAAGCAACGGCTTTCACCTGTCAGAACTACTGCATGGAAGATTTAAACGAAGCACACCAGTGTCCGTTCTGCGAACTTCGATTTTTGTATGCCAACGAAGTACGAGATCACATTCGTGTGGATCACCCCGACCATGAAGGAATAGCTGAATCGTCAGACCGAACGGAACTCCCTCGTTAGCGCTCGCCAGTACTTGCAAGCGGCTAAGCGTTACTCCTAAGGCCAAAGTTAGTTTTCCCACTTCGCGTTTTCCGATCGAGAAACAGGTCTCAGCCTATGAACCAGTCAACAAAACCTTACGCTCAAGGTGATCAGCCAGACCCAAGGGTCGTGAGTATTCCAGCCGTTGCGAGCGCAACCCCACCGATTGCCAGCGAACTGACCAAATCGCAGTGTGCTGTGCTCCTCGGTTCTGAAACCATTGGGCGACTGTGTGTGGTTGAGGCAGGGTTCCCGGTGGCCTTTCCTGTGAGTTACCGACTACTCGTTGATGCACTCGGCGCGATGCACATCATCTTCCACACCAGACCTGAAAGCACCCTTGACGCAGTTGGCACGCCAGTTGGGTTCCAAATCGATGGCATAGACAAATTTCGTCGGACGGGTTGGAGCGTGCTCTGCCGGGGTGAACTTGGCGACGTCCGGTCAGAAACTGCTCCAGCTTGGCTCAAATCTTGGGATCCCCATCCATGGGTTGGGGCACGAGACGCCTGGTTGTACTTGACCGTTGAAAGGGTAACTGGACGAGAGCTTGTCCACCCGAACAATGAGTGGGCCATAAACGATCACGGATATCTGTAGCCCATGAAGACACACTTTGAGAAAGTAACTATGAGCACACAACCAGCACTTTCATACGACCGCGTGATCGTACCGGTGAATGGCTTTCCGCCAAACGACCGTGCTATTCGCGTGGCCGAAGTTCTAGCTCAGCAGTTCAACTGCGACATCGAGTTTTCCTCGATGGTCTACAACGCTGAGCACCGGACCGAGCGAAGCCATCTCCTTCATCTTCTTACGCTTCGCACCAAAGGCAAATCTGCCTTTACAAATATTGAGGACGGCGGTGATGCTTCGCCGTACATTCTTGATTTGATTTCGAGGCCTCAAAGCCTGGTGGTCCTGGCGGGCGCAACATCGGTATTGGGGATGCCTGGATCTATCACTGCGGATGTCGTGCGTTTCGCTGGACAACCTGTGGTTATCGTAGGACCACAGACGAGTAACACTTGGCAAGGTCCAATCACGAGGATCGTAGTTCCACTCGATGGTTCATCGGCCGCCGAGCATGCGCTCGCCAGTGCTCAGCGCTGGTCTCACCTCCTTGGGGCCAGGATCGAAGTCATTCAAGTGCTTGATCCAAATGATGTGACGCTCATGCGGCGACTTGATCCCGAAGCGTTCGAATCGTCGTATCTTGAAACCGTGTTTAAGTCCATTCAGGCCAACGGGGTGGCTGAGGTTTCGTTTGACACACTTCACGGCTCGCGTAGCCATCGAGTCGAAGTGATCTGCGATTATGTGCGGGAACAACCAGGAAGCATGCTTTGTATGGCCACCAACGGAGCCCATCAATCTCGCTCTATGTTGGCAAACACCACGTTGAAAATACTGCATCACTCTCCGGCACCAGTCCTGATCGTGAGGTCCTAGACATGTCTGCCATCAAGCCCAAGGAAGCTGAGGAATTCGGTCAGACCACCGAAGAGGTGCATACCGAAGAGGTGCATACCGACGTTTTGCGATGGGTTGCTCCGAACCTCGATATGGTCGCTACTCGCCGTGTGGTGCCTAATCCTGCGTTGGCTCTGGATGCGCACGAGCTCGACTCGCTCCACCGGTGGTGGAGGGCGGCAAATTATCTCTCCGTCGGGCAGATTTATCTGCGCTCCAATCCACTTCTGCGGGAGCCATTGCAACGCGCGCATATTAAAAAAAGACTGCTTGGGCATTGGGGGACAACGCCGGGTCTTAATTTCATCTATGCGCATATTAATCGAGTTATTTGCAGGGAGGATATTTCTGCGATTTTTCTCGCCGGCCCCGGTCATGGGGGCCCGGCCGTCGTAGCTTCTGCCTATCTTGACGGCACCTATTCGGAGGTGTACCCCAGTATCTCTCAAGACACCGATGGCTTGAAGGGGTTGTTCCGGCAGTTTAGTTTTCCTGGAGGTATTCCATCGCATGCTGCGCCTGAGACCCCCGGTTCGATACACGAGGGCGGCGAACTTGGTTATGTCCTGTCGCACGCCTTTGGGGCGGCATTCGACAACCCTGATCTGGTGGTGGCCGCCGTTGTTGGCGATGGGGAGGCCGAAACGGGGCCGCTGGCAACGAGCTGGCACGGAAACAAGTTTTTGAACCCGCGAAGAGATGGCGCGGTGCTCCCGATCCTTCATCTCAACGGTTACAAGATTTCAAATCCAACAATTTTTGCGTCGATTCCTTCAGGAGAGCTCGATCAATTCTTGCGCGGTTGCGGGTGGAACCCTATATGGGTGGAGGGTTCCGACCCGGCCGAGATGCACGTGAAGATGGCCGGTGCGATGGACCAAGCATTCGCTGAGATCAAGGCCATTCAACATGCCGCTCGAGGTGTCCAAAATTCCCCAAAGGACAACGCTACGCGCATAGACCCTTCGAGTGTTGACAGACCTACTCATGTTGACCCAAAAATAAATGTGCACGCTAATAATGCCCACGTTGACGAAGTAAATAGGAATCAAAAGGATGAGAGTGGGGCCCGCGAACCAACTCGTACGCGCCCCACCTGGCCCATGATTGTTTTGTGTTCCCCAAAAGGGTGGACCGGTCCTCGCGAGGTGGACGGTGTAGCGGTTGAAGGATCGTGGCGCTCCCATCAAGTGCCGCTCACACATTTCGAAACCGACGAGCATGTGGCTCTACTCGAACAGTGGCTCCAGAGTTACCACCCCGATGAGCTCTTCGATAGCCAGGGTCATCCGTATCCAGAAACCGTGGCGATTGCACCGACGGGGAAGAAGCGCATGAGTGCAAATCCTCACGCCAACGGTGGATTGCTTCTCCGGGATTTGCACCTTCCCGATTTCCGGATAAATGCGGTGTTAGTCAACGTGCCCGGCGCAATAGATGCTTCGGCAACGAATGTACAGGGTTCGTTTCTTCGGGATGTGATGGCAACAAATCTGCGGAGTGCGAACTTTCGAATTTTCTCACCTGACGAGAATTCCTCGAACCGATGGCAAGACGTTTTGACAGTTACTGATCGTTGTTTTACTGAGCCAAGGACTTTGATCGACGATCAGTTCTCGCCAGATGGCCGGATTATGGAGGTTCTGTCGGAGCATCAATGCCAAGGGTGGTTGGAGGGCTATCTTCTTACCGGCAGGCATGGCTTCTTCAACTGTTATGAAGCGTTCATCCATATTGTTGATTCAATGTTTAACCAGCATGCGAAATGGGTCAAGTCATCGAAGTCTCTGGCGTGGCGCATGCCAATTGCCAGTTTGAACTATCTGCTTACTTCGCATGTTTGGCGACAGGATCACAACGGGTTCTCTCATCAAGATCCTGGTTTTCTCGACCACGTGGTGAACAAGAGTGCCGAGATTGTTCGTGTGTACTTACCACCCGACGCCAACACGTTGCTCGCGGTAACCGATCACTGCCTTCGAAGTCGCGACCGCATCAATGTGGTGGTGGCCGGAAAACAGGTTGCTCCTCAGTGGCTTGGCATGGAACAAGCGATTGCCCATGTTGACCGTGGAATAGGCATTTGGCCGTTTGCTTCAAACGACAACGGCGATCCAGATGTAGTTATTGCGTCCTGCGGTGATGTGCCCACAATTGAAGCTTTGGCAGCGGTAAAGATCATCCGTCGCCATATGCCAGATCTGGCGGTGCGTTTTATCAACGTTGTCGATTTGATGCGAATACAAGATCCATCAGAGCATCCCCACGGTCTTTCTCACGCCGCTTTTGATCAATTGTTTCCTCCTGGCACTCCGATTGTTTTTGCCTTTCATGGCTATCCATGGTTGATTCACCGGCTCACTTACCGACGAGCCGCCCATGGCAATCTTCATGTTCGGGGCTACAAAGAGGAGGGGACCACCACGACACCCTTCGACATGACGGTGCGTAACGACATAGATCGATTCCATCTGGTGATGGACGTCATCGACCGTGTGCCAGCCCTTGGGGTTGCGGCTGCACCGTTACGTCAATTTATGATGGATGAACGGGCGCGACACCATCGATACATCATTGAGCACGGTGAAGACTTACCCGAGATTCAGGCATGGAGATGGTCATGAGCGTCGTAGTCAAACCCCTAGACCTAGCGACGAAGACCGGAACTCCCAATCGAAGAGGCATCGATACAGGTTTTGAAGCATTGATCGAGAGTGAGTCTTGGACGTGCGACGTTTTGCTCCGCGACGGTATTCCCATGCATATTCGGGCGTTACGACCGAGCGATAGGGCCGGCATCGTAGCGTTACATGAGCGCTCATCGGCACAAACCCATTACTTCCGCTTCTTTAATGCAATGCCTCATCTCAACGACCGATTACTCGATAACTTGACCATTGTCGATCAACATAATCGAGTGGCTATCGTGGCCGAGAGTGACACGGGTATTTGTGCAGTCGGGCGCTACGACCGCACTCCAGGTTCTGTGGTTGCGGAAGTTGCGTTCGTTGTAGATGATCCAAATCAGGGCAGAGGCATATCCACGGTTCTTCTTGAACACCTAGCAGCTATTGCTACGTCTCAGGGAGTTGAATGTTTTGA
>JAYUVJ010000026.1:0-6489 GCA_043754155.1 Acidimicrobiia bacterium | reverse complement strand
TTGCAGAATTTGAGGGAAGTTGCACGGAGGCTCCATTCAGGGAAAACAATCTGCGTCCTCCATCGGCGTGGTTCCAACCAGGCTTGAGCTTCTCTTCGGGATTGGTGCGTGCATCTTGGGAAAAATCTCTTGTGCGCACCGCTTGGTAGTGGAACACCTTCGCCCAACCGTGGATCTGGGTGATGCTGTAAGAATGAGCAAGAGGCTTTTTGAGAGTGCAACGCAGGCTGTGACAATCGCTCAACCACCACTAAAAAAACCGCTGTTAAAACGCGCCGGCTTCGGGGTTGTTTGCGCGCTTAGCTTCTTGGTGGTGCTTGGGCTCGCCGGCTGCGGCGATACATCGAGCCCATCTCCCGAGACGACCAAAGCCATCACGCTGGCGCCCAACACCAACGAACAGACCGTTCCTGCGTCGCAACCAGTGACAACTGAGAGACCTTTCTCAAGTGCCACAAGTGCCACGAGTGCCACAAGTACTGCACCTTTTGCGACGATCAATGTGCCAGGTGACGCGCCAACGATTCAAGGAGGCGTCGATCAGGCAAAGCCCGGCGATCTTGTGCTCGTGGCTCCCGGCTCCTACAAGGAAGCTGTGTTCGTGCGTACCGAACGAGTAGTGGTTCGCGGAACCGAGCGCAATACCGTGGTGCTCGACGGGGGAAACGAACTTGAGAACGGCTTCACCGTTTCCGCAAACGGTGTGGCCATCGAAAACCTCACCGTCCATAACTATGTGATCAACGGCATAGTGTTCACCAAAAAATATGAAGACAACGCTGATTCGCTGAATGAAGAAGACGTGGTGCTGAAGGGTTATCGGGCCAGCTATATCACGGCATACAACAACGGTCTGTACGGTCTGTATGCGTTTTACGCCCGCAACGGACAGATCGACAACTCTTACGTGAGTGGTAATCCCGATGGGGGCATCTACATCGGCCAATGCAATCCTTGCAACGCAACAATTACCAACATCGTGGGTGAACGCAATGCCATTGGATTTTTGGGCACTAATGCCAGCGGAAATCTTTCGGTCACCAACTCGGTGTGGCGTAAAAACAAGATTGGATTGCTCCCACAAAGCGAAGATTCAGAGCTGCTGGCGCCGCAACAAGACGTACTGTTGGCCGGCAACTTGGTCGAGGACAACAATGGCGGAGAAGCGCCTTCCTACAAATCGTGGGGCTACGGCATCGTGATCGGCGGCGGGAAAAACAATAAGGTGCTACGAAACTTGGTGCGCGGTCACAAGGCTGCAGGTATCTTTGTGACCGAGCTTGCGCAGTACTTACCGGTCAATAACACCATTGAAGAAAACATGCTCTCAGCCAATGGTGTAGATCTGGCCTACGGCGCCTCTGCGGCAAAAACCGGTGCCTGGAGCGCCGGGTTGAACTGCTTTGAGAAGAATCGGTTTACCTCGTCAAGCCCAGCCGACATCGAAAAGGCGTTGCCGTGCGACGGTAAGGATCGTTCGGTAGAAACTTCGCCTTTAGCCCTTCAGAGCCCGTCGGGAGATGTCGATTACCGCAATGTCACAAAACCGGAAACCCAAGCTTCTATGACTAATGCCGCAACGGCGCCGGTTCTCCCTGCGATTGGTCTGCCGGTTGCTGTTGATGTGAACTCCATAAAACTTCCTCAGTAGCGAAGTTCTTTTGATAGGTGTACTTTGCGTTCGACGTGCATAAGCCCATTGTGTGTCAAGGAACCTCGCCACAAAACCAACCAGCGATTGTATTCATGACCATCAAGCCTCACACATTTCCTCCTGCGGCACCTATGCCTTTGTCCTGCATGCAATCGTCCTTCATTTCGACAACCCCTCTTTCGCCGACAAGCGAGTTCGGTGATTCGACAGCACCAGCAAGGTCGTCTGCCAGGACTTGGCGCTTCGGCGCGTCGGCATTGGCCCTTTCGTTGGCCGGCGTATTGCTGGGGGCGTGCGGAACTACGGCCGGTCCCTCGGCTCAGACAAGCGCCGCCGATACAACGGGGGTAGCCGCTCCGCCACCCTCAACTGCTGCACTTGAGGCGGGAAAAACGAAGTTGACCTCGGCCCAAGCACTCAAGTTCTCTCGGATGCTCTATCTCAACACGGAGGCAACTGGCGGGAAACTATCAGCATCGTTTGAATACGGCCCAGCAGCAACGTTTTTCTTTAATGGCAAGATCGATTGGGTAAAGGCCACAGGCGACATGATTCTGTCGACCAAGCTCAACGGCACGGAAACCGTAAATCCTGAACGGATTTGGTGGTCGAAGGGAATTCTGTATCGAGAAATCCCTGGGCTTGAAGCTGCAATGGCCGCCCGAGGACAAACTGGCATTCGCTATGTGGCTCGCCCGATCCAAAAGGACCGATCCGGCTTGGATCTGGCGATCACCTATTTGGCCGCGCTAGCTATTGCTCAACCAATGAATCCGCTGTTGGTCCGCCAAGATCCCAATCACTATTGGTTCGCGGACAGCAACGTCATTGATGGAGTGGCCGTCGAAAGTTTTGGGAGTGGACGCTCGACTTATTCAGTTGGACCCGATGGCCATCTCAAACGAATTGACACGACCTTTAAGGCAATGGCTGGCCCGGTACAGGTGAACTTCGCCGCACTTGGTGCCCAACAAATCGAGCTCCCAGCAGCAGCAGCCACGGTGGACGTTGCCGAAATTCCTGATCTTTACGCTCAATTAACAGCGCCGACGACGGCTCCAACTTCTTCTGCACGCGCTTCGTTACCCAGCTCGTCTGAGGTTCCTTCCACCGAGGCATAGGGCGACGTCGGCATTAGTGGCTGCAGTTGAGCTTCCTCTAACCTTGCCGTCATGCAACTGACGTATACCCCCGAAGCTGAAACTTTCCGCCTTGAAGTTCGTGAATGGCTGAACGCCAATTTGCCGAAAGGCTGGTTCGACAAGGGCTTCGAAATGACGGCCGATGAGCGCAAGGCATTCAACGAAGCATGGCCGGCAAAGCTTTACGGCGGCGGATGGATTTGTGCGTCATGGCCGAAGGAATATGGCGGCAAGGGCCTGGCCATCATGGAAAACGTGGTGCTCAATGAAGAGTTCAATGCTGCCGGTGCGCCGCTGCGTGCCGACTTTTTTGGTGACACGCTTGTGGGCCCAACTATTTTGCAATGGGGATCTGAAGAGCAGAAGAAGCACTTCCTGCCACAGATTCTCAAGGGCGAGATTTCGTGGTGCCAAGGATTTTCCGAACCGGATTCGGGATCCGATCTTGCCTCTCTTAAAGCAACCGCAGTACTTGACGGTGATGAGTGGATAATCAACGGCCAAAAAGTTTGGACCACCCGGGCCCAGTATGCCGACTACATCTTTTTGATGGTCCGGACCGATGCCAACGTCGCCCAGCATGCTGGTATCTCGTATCTGTTGGTTCCGATGCGCCAAGCCGGAGTTGAAGTGCGCCCAATTATTCAGCCCGACGGAACCGCTGAGTTCAACGAGACCTGGTTCACCAATGCTCGTTGCCCAAAGGAGAACGTAGTGGGTGGCGTGAACAACGGTTGGAAGGTGGCCATGACCACGCTTGGTTTCGAGCGAGGTGCCTCGGCAACTACATCGCATCGTCGGTTTGAAGAAGAATTGAAACTGATCATTGCCAAGGCGCAGCAGAACGGGAAGATTCACGATCCGCTGATCCGGCAACGATTGGCCAAAGCACACTCCAAGATGACCATCATGCGTATCAACGGTCTGCGGAATTTAACCTATGCGCTTACGAAGCGAGGAGATGTAAGCGCGCTTGGTGCCACAAATAAAATGTTTTGGAGCGAATACCACCGAGACACCTTAGAACTGGCCATGGACATCTGGGGAATGGAAAGTCAACTCCTCGATGCTCGTGACTCGATCCCATCGTGGCCCGGCCAGACTCGTCATGAACTTCGTGAAACCTATCCTGTGAACCCGATGCAATCGGCCTTCTTCTTTTCGCGGTCAGAAACAATTTGGGGTGGCACAGCGGAAATTCAGCGCAATATCGTTGGCGAGCGCGTGCTGGGCTTGCCGAAAGAACCAAAACCAGCAGGCGCGAAGCCGTAGACCCAAAAGCGTCGGGGAAGGCGAAACGTTTCGATCTGCGACGCCTCCGCTATTTTTGTTCTCGGTTAGCGATTGCCGGTGCGTCGATCCATTGGCCTTCAGGCAGATCATCAAGCGACCATTGGCCAAAGTGGGTGCGGCGGAGCGCGAGAACCGTTCGCCCGCAAGCACCAAACATTCGCCTCACCTGACGAAACCTTCCCTCGGTCATAACCACTTCGCATGTGTACGTACCATCGTCGTTGGTGCCGTGGAGTGAAAGTGTGGCGGGCAAACAAGGTCTGTCTTCTTTTTCCAACATGAGCATTCCGGACGCAAACGCTTCGATGATGTGGGGTTCGGGCTCATCGTCGAGCGTGACAACGTAGGTTTTTTCGACATGGTGTTTCGGCGAGGTGAGCCGATGCACGATGGGATGATTGTCGGTCACCACAATGAGACCGGAGGAGTCTTTGTCAAGGCGGCCGATACTCACGATTTGTGGATTGCGGTGGCTCCATCGCTCGGGCAGGAGATCGTAAATGCGTGGCCCTTCGTCCACATCGTGGGAGCAGACGTAACCCACTGGTTTGTGAAGTAGTACGCAAATTCCTTCCGTGCGTTCAAGCGGTTCGCGCCGGAATCGAACGGCACTCGGCTTCACTTTGGCCCCCGGATCGTTCAGTACGCGTATTGATCCATCGTCACTAGCAATTGCTGCTTCGCCCCACCCAATCCACTTCTTCACATCCGCCCGAGATCCGTACCCAAGGTTGGCCAAAATCTTGTCGAGTCGAACTGTTGTTTCACCGTCGGACATAGGACCACGGTAGTTGTTCCCAGTGGAGCCTGTTCGTTGCAATTTTCAGCTTTTCGGGCCAATTTTCGACTTTTTGAACGAAATGATTCGTATTCCTCTATGCATAGGGAAATCACCTGGTTAGGGTTTGATCTATGACAAACATTCGAGGAAAACTTTTTGCCGCGGTAACCGCTATTGGACTCGTTAGCCTACTCAGCGGTTGCCTCAAACTGGACATGGACATGAAGCTGGCCAAGGACGGGAAGGTGTCGGGAACGATGATCGTGGGTTTCCAAAAGAGCCTCCTCGAGATGATGGGTCAAACCAAAGAAGAGTTCCTCAAGGACCTGACGTTGAGTAAGAGCATGCCAAAGGGCTCCAAGGTAAAAACCTATGACAAAGATGGCTATATCGGCCAGGAAGTTTCGTTTAAGGACCTTCCCGCTTCAGAGCTGAAAAACTTGGGTGGCGCGGCTAAAGGCGCAACCGCGGCCGCGGGCGGCGACCCGTCTTCTTCGAGTGAGGATGATTTGAAATTGGAAAAGGTCAAAGGTAAGTGGGTGATGACCGGAACCATGGACCTTTCGTCGGCCGCGGGTGCAACGAGCGGTGCGAAGCCGAAGCCAGGGGAGCCAGATATGTCGGCGTTGATGAAGGGTTTCAAAATCCGCATCAAAATGACGTTCCCCGGAAAGATTATCGAGCACGACAAATGGGGAAAGGTAAAGGACAACTCAGTAGAGTGGAATCCCAAGCCTGGGGAAAAAGTTGTCATGAAAGTCGTGGCCAACGCCAGCTAGTGACCGGTTCAAAAGTCGGTAAACGGAATTGGCTGAGCCACGCTTCGTTTGTCGCAAGCGGTCAATCGCCCTCGCCAAAGAACTCGATATCAACCCCTGATGGTGGTGCCCTCGGCAGGAATCGAACCTGCGCCTTCGCCTCCGGAGGGCGACGCTCTATCCCCTGAGCTACGAGGGCGGGACAGCAAAGGAAACCTTAGCGGTTGAACCGGGTGTCGCTAGCTCGCTTTCGACCGTTGGCTGGAAGCTCGCGGTGCACCACCACCCTTAGGCAATCCAAACTCCCGATCTCACGGTTCTGTAATCCCAAATCCGGAAAGCAGCGCACCTCCGTGGCGAAATCGTGCCGTATGTATTGGGTTTGAACCCATAGGTACACGGTGGCTGCTGAAGAGCCCGTGAGAGTGGCGAGTACGGGTGTGTGGAAACTGATCTTACCAAAATGGGTGCGCGATAGACGACGGTGTCGAAAAACCGGTGTGACCTGGGGGAGGGTCCGCCTAACATCTGATGGTTATGTCTGCAGCCATTCGGTCCTCACTTGCTCAGGCGGTTCAGGCGGCGTTTTCGTCGTTGGAGCTGGCTATCCCCGAACTGGTGGAGCTTGAGCGCCCGGCCCGTCCCGAGCATGGTGACTGGTCCTCCAATGTGGCGTTGAAGACCTCGAAGGCTATGGGCCGCAACCCGCGAGAAGTTGCAGGCCTGCTGGCCGGGTTGCTCAACGCCAATCTGCCTAAGCACGTAACCGCGGTGGAAATCGCCGGCCCGGGGTTTCTTAATTTTCGGTTGGCCGATTCGTGGTTGCATGACGTGATTAGCCAAGTGCTCGCCGAAGGCACG
>JAYUVJ010000025.1:0-5476 GCA_043754155.1 Acidimicrobiia bacterium | reverse complement strand
CATTTAGGAGCCCGCGGCGTATCGGATGATTTGCACTTGCGTGGTGGCCCAATCGGCGATGGTCGCGCTGATCGTTGGATGCAGGTCACTTCGTTGAATCAGTTTCTCCACATCAGAAGTTGAAGAACCATCACGAGCTGCCGTGAGAGCTTTGGTAGCCGCACGACGACGTGAAGCCAGTAGAGGATCTTGCTCACGTTCCATACGTTCCCAGATCTTGTGTTCACGTTGCAGAAACGTAGGTGTACGAAGCAATTGGCGTTGATCGAGCCACGGAATAGCTGTCCGCACTACGAGAGTGTTATTGGCAACGTAGGCCAATTGGAAGTAGCAAAGCCGAGCGACGGAACGAACGAAAGGTGATTGACGCCCGGTTTTTGTGCCTAGGCCGATGAGCTGCGCGAAATCATGCGGCACCAGGCCATACCCGTCGGGGGCATTTTCCAGACCGTAGGCGGTGCACCGCAGAAACCAAGCCGCCGCCGGCCCAAGCAACCCAAGCCAAAACCTCTCGGCATAGGCACTGCGAGGATCATGACCCAATTCGGCTAAAACATCGTCAGCCCACAGACGAATTTGTAAAGGCTGACGGTTGGCTTCCAGCGAAACGAGCAACGAAGCAAGGTGTTCTTCGAGTTGCTTGGAAGCCTGGTGTTCCGCCCGGCCATCGTGAATCAACCGTTCAGTCGCCTCACTTGGCTCCGCTGTTTGAACGATTGTGGACGTTGTAGGGCTTGACCGTAAGCCGGAAATCGGGCTAATTAGGGGCTCGGCGTAATTGGTTGAGAGGGCATGAGCTGGTGACATGTTGGGTGCTCCAAGGGGATACGGAGGAAAGCGTTTGAGGAGGAAGTCGAGGTGGTGCAACGTTTCACCTTCGCGTGTCGCTGCATTGCTGTGTGGTCGCGTTACTCGATGCGTAAAGCCTTGATCTCGGACTCCACGCTGCGATGGAATTCCTGTCGAAAGCACTATGCGATGACTTACGCTTCACGCAGTAACAGCTGTAGTTGTGCGAAGGTGAATGCCATGGTCGGTCACATCACAGGTTCTGAACAAGAGGCCAACGCATCACAGCGCGCTCGTGCCTACCTCGCAGCAGCGAAACGCATCGTTGTTCTTACTGGCGCAGGCATCTCCACCGATTCCGGGATCCCTGATTTTCGCGGTCCAGAAGGCTTATGGACAAAGAATCCCAAGGCCGAACGGACGTCAAACCTTCAGCACTATCTCAACGATCCTGAGGTGCGGGAGATTTCGTGGCAAAACCGTCTGCACTCACCGGCTTGGAATGCCCAACCGAACGCGGGACATAAAGCGCTCGTTACCCTGGAACAAACCGGCCGGCTGCACACGCTGGTCACGCAAAATATTGACGAGCTTCACCAAGCTGCAGGATCGTCGCTGGAGGTCGTGGTGGAGGTGCACGGCTCTATGCATCGCGCAGTTTGCTGGAGTTGTAAACACGAATGGCCTATGACGGTGTTCATCGACCGTGTTCGTGCCGGTGAAGTGGATCCGCAATGCCTCGATTGTGGTGGCGTGGTGAAATCGACGACCATCAGCTTTGGCCAAAACTTGGTAGAAGCAGATCTAGTGCGCGCTTACGAAGCTGCTGCGACGTGTGATGTGCTCCTCTGCATCGGCAGCACCTTATCGGTGGGTCCCGTCAACCGCATGGTGCCTATGGCACAAACTGCAGGCGCAACCATCATCATCCTCAATGCCGAACCCACCGAAATGGACCACTGCGCCACCGCCATCATCCGCGACTCAATCGGCGACGTCCTGCCAATGTTGGTTGGTTGAACCTGTTTGACTACCTGGCGTAGTCGCCGGAGGCACCTGTGGTGAAAGATTCGCTCCGGCTTTAGTTTTGCACCGCGTTATGTGGCAAGCGAGGTCTGAAGCTCGGAAACAGTTGAAACATCCAGGATCAAGTTCGTCATTTCCTTGAGGCTGAGTTTGCTATTCCTGAGAGCGTCTTGCGTGGCGAGCGTTAAACGGTGGCAATTCCCGACTGAATCCCGACTGAATTGGTCGGATTTCGACGATTACACACGGACTAGGATAGGGATATGGCTTCTTTTCGAGACTTGTTGGCTGCGGCCAAAACCCAGATCACCGAGATTGACACGGCTACGGCCGAGGCACAACGGTTGGCCAATCCCGCCACAATCGTTCTCGACGTTCGTGAACCCGATGAATATGAGCAAGGCGCCCTGCTCGATGTTCTTCATATTCCTCGCGGCCACCTTGAAGCCCAAATCGAAAACAAGATCGCCGATCACGATGCGCCGGTTTTGGTGTACTGCGCTGGAGGCGTCCGCTCCGCTTTTGCTGCGAAAACGCTCGGTGAGCTTGGCTACACCAACGTGCTCTCGGTTGCTGGTGGGTTTGGCAAATGGAAGAACGAAGGTCGCGCCTGGAAAATACCCGCAGCCCTTAGTGCCGAACAACGCAATCGCTATGCGCGTCATCTTTTGCTACCAGAAGTAGGCGAAAAGGGACAACAGAAATTGCTCGATTCCAAGGTGCTCATGCTCGGTGCTGGTGGACTCGGTTCACCCTCTGCTCTCTATCTTGCCGCAGCCGGAATTGGCGAAATCGGCGTAATCGACATGGACGTGGTTGATGCTTCGAACCTTCAGCGCCAGATTCTGCACAACATGGACCGCATTGGTGACCGCAAGGTTGACTCGGCCAAGAAGACCCTCACGTTGCTGAACCCTGATGTCAACGTGGTCACCTATGACACCCGCCTCGGCGCCGACAACGTGCTCGACATCATCGACGGCTATGACTTGATTGTCGACGGGACCGACAACTTCCCAACGCGGTACTTACTAAATGATGCTTCCTTGAAGAAGAAGATCCCAGTGGTGTTTGGCGCCATCTTCCGCTTCGAAGGCCAAGTTTCCATCTTCGATCCCTACAACGGGCCGTGCTACCGCTGCATGCTTCCCGAGCCTCCTCCGGCCGACATGGCCCCCTCGTGTGCTGAGGCTGGCGTGCTTGGCGTGCTGCCAGGAATTATTGGCTCGCTCCAGGCTATGGAAGGCATCAAGCACATCCTTGGTCTGGGCGAATCGTTGTCGGGTCGTCTGCTCACTTACGATGCCATGGAACAATCGTTCCGCACCTTCAAGATTCGTCGCGATCCCAATTGCCCGGCCTGCTCCATCGATCCTGCCGACATCGTGATCGCCGAATACGACGAACTGTGCATGCCCCACCGTCACTAGGGCAGGGCGCCATTGGTTCCGCTCGGAGGTTAGCGGTAGGTTCTGGGTATGACGACGAACAACATGCCAGGGATTTCGCTTACTGCTTCGCCTACGAAGAGGCTTAAGACCATTGAGGTCGGAAAGCGGATCGAAGGGGTTGGGTTTTCGGGGATTTATGCACCGAGCTTCGGTGATTGTCTGGGGTTGTGTTTGTCGTTGGCGCATGCGACCTCGACCATCCGGTTGGGTACTTCGATTCAGCCGATCTATTTCCGGCATCCCAACGAGTTGGCGCTAACCGCGGCGTATTTGCACGAAGTGAGTGGCGGACGGTTTTCGCTCGGTATAGGCGTGTCGCACGGACCAGTGCACAACATGTTTGGGGTGACGGATCAGGTTGGCAAGCCGTTGAGTGATACGCGGGCCTACGTTGAGGCGATGCGGTCGGCGACAAAACAGGTGGGTGAACTGCCACCGATCGTGTTGGCCACACTTCGCGACAAGATGCTTGACCTCGCCATTGAAATTGGAGACGGCGCAGTATGGGCCAACGCTTCGCTTTCGGCCATGGCTAAACAAGCGGCTCGAGTTCCTGCCGATCGGATCGCTGCCGGGTTTCATATGGGCAACATGCTCCCAGTCGTCGTCCTCCCCGAAAATGCTAGTGACGAGCAAATCGCTGCGGCCGCCGACCTTCACCGACGCACCCTTAGTTCTTATGTCCGCTTACCGAATTATCGGAACTACTGGCACGACAATGGGTATGCCGCAGAGATGAGCGGAATTGCTGAAGCGTTGGAACGCAAAGACCGTGATGCCATTCCCGCGTTGATGACCGATCGTTGGTTGGCCGATTGCACCCTCACCGGAACAGCGTCGCAAGTCCGTGAAGGGGTCGACGCTTGGATGGCGGCCGGTATCTCGACACCGATTCTGGTGCCCTCCTCGATCGCTGGTGGCCAGTTTGTCGCCATCGACGAACTGCTCGCAGTTTACGGCGGCTAAGCGCGAGCGGGTCCGAGAGATCCCCCTTTTCGGACATCTTGGCGAACTGCAAAAACCACCCAACTAGGCCACCCAACCTGGGGGAGGGCCCGGTTGGGTGGTGGAGTTGGGTGGTTTTCGAGGCTCCACCAATGTCCCAGGCACGTTTCCCTCAAGGGTGCAGCGGGGATGGTCGATGGTTGATCAGTGTCTGCCCTGATCCGACCTTCTGTGACGCTAGAGCGGAGCTCGATCGCTGCGCTGGTTGACGCTGGAATGCGGATCTCCACCGGGCTGGGCGTATGCATGCTCCCCATTGCCGGAGCGATTCAGCGTCCAAGTTGGACCAAGCAATACCTGATGCTGATCGACATTCCCATGGTGCTCGTCAGTATCTTTGGGTTGCTTCGACTGGTGCTGCGCGGAAAATCCTCAAGTTTGCTCACCAAATGCGGACTTGTGTACCTCGGCGGTCAACTGATTTCCCTAGTTTCAACGCCTACATCCAATGGGGTGTTGCAGTTCATGCGCTTGTTTGCTTCGCTCATGATCATCGAGGAAATCGGTGCCATGTCCCTGTTCTCAAGAGCAAAATTCGAACGGGTCTTGGTCGCTCTAGGTGTGGCGGAAACCGCGCTTGTGGTCGCGCATCATTTCGTTGGACATGCGCTGGCTTCGAATTTCATTGAGGCCTATTGGTCTCCATTCTCCGACGACGGCCGCATGCATCCTGAAGGCTCATTTCAGCATTGGTACATCCTTGCGGCCTTTGCGTTGATGATCGGTGCGGTCGCGGTAAGTGGGGCAATGCGCGGCACGCTCTCGGCTCCTTGGGTGTTGGCTGGCATCGGTCCCGCTGGCTTTTTCGCCCTGGCTGCTGTGGGACGAAACGCGGCAGCGGGCGCGGTCGTGCTGGCGGTGTGTCTTCTCGTGGCGCTGGTTCGAATTCCTGCCCGTCGCCAGGTGTTCGCTGGCGCATTGCTGGTGTTAGTAGTGAGCTCGGGGCTTGGAGTTTTTAGTCAGCACGCGGCTTGGGTCGGTAGGGCCGCGAGCCCCCAAGGTGTGTCTGCGATTGCTGATCGTAACCAGAAGATGCAACAAGCCATCGAGCTTTGGAAAACTGATCCCGTCGCTGGGGTTGGCGTCGGTAACTACATGGCGGCGCTGGACAAGTCACCGGCACGCTCGCTGGATCCGCAGTTTCTTCCCGTGCACAACTACGCGCTGTTCGTTCTCGCCGAATCCGGAATCGTGGGTATCGCCGC
>JAYUVJ010000024.1:0-4273 GCA_043754155.1 Acidimicrobiia bacterium | reverse complement strand
TTGATGACCTAGCCGAGGCCGGACGTGAACCCTCCACAACGGTGATCTTGGCTGAGAGGGTGATTCCCGATGCGGAAATTAGCGCGGAGCTTTCGTTGGGCCCGGGAGCCGAAGTAGTGCATATCGTGCGATGTCGCAATGTTGGCACGAGCCGCATGGCCATCTTGCGAAACTGGCTTCGGGTAGAGGAAGCCGGAACGATTACGGTGGCGCAACTTCGCGCTCACGGCCTGTACCTTTTGCTACGCGAACGTGGTATTCGTCTGCACTTCGCCGTGCAAACCATCGGTGCCCGTGCTGCCTCACCCGTGGATGCTGCGTTGCTGGGGCTAAGTGTTGGGGCGCCCTTGATTACGATGCGCCGTGTGGTTCAAAACGTGAACGGTATCGCCTTCGATGTTGAAGAGAACATTTACGACGCCAACCAACATTCTCTCGTGATGTCCCTGATGGAAAGCTGATGACGATATCCACCAACTCATCCGATGGGCCTGAACATCGACGAATTGTCATCATCGGTGCCGGTGAGTGCGGAACCCGGTCGGCGCTGCGGCTTCGTCAGCTTGGATTTGATGGCGAGATCACGCTAATTGGGAATGAAGCGGCTCTTCCCTATGAGCGGCCCACGCTGTCAAAGGCTGTACTCACCGGTTCTACCAACCCACCGGCTATTACCTCAATCGACGATTTGAACGCCAACAATATTAGTTGGCTAACTGCTGTTGGCGTGCAGTCGATCGATAGAGAAGCAAAACAAGTGGTCCTGAGTGATGGCACGCGTATTCCTTATAACCGCTTACTGATTACTACAGGTTCCCGAGCCCGGATGCCAGCCGTCGACGATCCCTCAACGGTGATGACTCTGCGTTCCCTGGCCGACGCAGAAAACCTCCGGGCTCGACTGACTTCGAAAGCGCGCTTATTAGTTATCGGTGGCGGTTTCATCGGGCTTGAAGTAGCCGCCAGTGCCAGGAGCCTAGATTGTGAAGTGACCGTCGTAGAGTTTGCTCATCGCCTCATGAGCCGAGTAGTTCCGGCCCGCGTGGCCAGCGTGCTGCAAGATCGTCATCTCGAAGCTGGCGTAGACGTGCGATGTGGGGTTGCGGTCGACGAGCTCGAAGCCAAGGGCGGATCGCTACGAGTTCTGTTGAGCGATGGCACCACACTCACTGCCGATATTGCTGTTGGCGGAGTAGGGGCGATCCCCAATGTTGAGCTGGCAAGTCACGCTGGGCTCACGATAACCAACGGCATCGCGGTCAACCAACACTTGCAAACCAGCGATCCAAACATTTATGCGGCGGGGGATTGTTGCTCGTTCCCTCACCCGCTTTACGGCGGCCAAAGAGTTCGATTGGAAGCTTGGCGCAATGCCCTTGAGCATTCTGAAATCGTGGCGCAGAACCTTTTCGGTGGGGAGGCGATTTGTGATGCGGTTCCATGGTTCTGGTCGGAACAATACGAACTAGGTTTGCAGATTGCGGGCCTGCATGCCGCGGCTGATTACGAGATTGTTCGCACCCGCGATGACGGTACTGAGATTCGTTTCGGCCTTGACACCAGCGGACGGCTTGTTTCTGCCAGTGGTGTGGCCGAGGGCAATGGAATCGCTCGTGATATCCGTGTTGCCGAAATGCTGATCGCCCGCCGTCTCACCCCGTCGCCCACCATCCTCGCCAACGCCTCAATCGGCCTACGAGAACTCCTCGCAGCGTAGGGTTTTGGGGAGTTCGGTATTTGAACCGGTCACTAACAGGCTTATCGACCGAATTCGCAAGTTTCCTACATTCACGCGCCGCTGATTCTGGTGGTTTCGCTACGATTGAATTTTACGCCGACCACATAAACTAGGAGTTCCAAAGTGCGAGTAGTTGTGTACGAATTCATGAGTCTCGACGGAGTGGTGCAGGCACCCGGCGGACCTGAGGAAGATGTTGATGGCGGCTTCGCCCACGGTGGTTGGTCGCATCCGTATTTTGATGTCGAAACAATGGGCGCGGTAATTAGCGACGGAATGGAGACCGTTGAGGCGCTCCTCTTCGGCCGACGTACTTGGCAAGCTATGGCGGGCGCATGGCCAGATCGTGCGGGTGATCCCTACGCCGATCAAATGAATGCCGTCAAAAAGTACGTGGCTTCACGCACGTTGAGCGTTGAAGAGCTGACATGGAACAACACCACGCTTCTTTCAGCTGAAAACGCCATCGCTGATATCGCCGCACTACGAGAACAAGACGGCGACGATCTGTTGATCTGGGGCAGTGCCAGCCTGGTTCGAGCTCTACTCATCGAGGGCCTTGTTGATATTCTGAACCTGATGATCGAACCCATCCTGCTCGGCGGAGGCAAACGAATCTTCCCAGAAGACGCACTCGTCCGTCCGATGCGCCTTGTTCGTTCCGTGGTTGCAGCCACCGGCGTATTGGTGTGCACCTACGAACCCGCGTCGCCACTACCAGTTGGATGATTGACGTCGACATCTGACGACAATTGCGCCCCAATGCCGTCGTTCGTTATTCGCCATTTCGGTTCGAGCCAGACGATTGCTCGCCGTTTTTTACGGTCTGATCGACGGCTAGCTGGCGAAGACCTTTGAGATGTCCGTCGGTGATAACTCGACTCGATTTCGCTTCGATTGCGAGGCTCAGATCGTCTACGACAAAATCGACTTCAATACCGCTGGCCAAGCGCCAGTAGGCATCGCCGGACCGCATCTTGGTCACCGATTCCCATGTTTAGAACGATGACCTCGCTTGTGCTCAAGTTCATGCCAGAACAGTTTGAGAGGTACGCGCGAAAAGGGAGTACTTTGGTAGCACCTACCGTGGTAGGATTACGAAATGGGTGTTGAGAAGATGAGCGTGTCGTTCGACTTGAAACTGGGGGAGGCGATTCGGGGTTCCGCGGAACGATCGGGGCAAAGCGTTTCCGCATGGTTGGCAGAATCAGCTGCGTTGCGGCTTCGCCAAGAAATGCTCGGCGAAGCGATCAAAGCGTGGGAGCGAAAGTTCGGCAAACTCACTGCCGACGAGAAGGAGGCTGCCGATCGGATACTTGATCGTGCAGCGTCAAAACGTGAGGGTTCGAAACCCCAGCAGTCAACGAGATCTGAGAAAAATCGAGAAGTTCGACGGCAGGCGAAAGCGGCTTAGGGTGGCGATAGTTGCTGACACCGGTGCGCTGATTGAGTTTGATCGCGGTGATCGAGTTGTAACGGCTCTCCTTGACGCAGCGTTGCGGCGGGGTGAACCGGTTCTCACTTCATCGGGGTGCATCGCTCAGGCTTGGCGGTCCGGCGGCCCTCGGCAAGCCTTGCTTGCTCGGCTCCTAAAGAGCCTTGACGAACGATCACTCGATTCTGATGTGTCAAAAGCAATTGGTACCCTCTGCGCAAAATCTGGAGTTTCCGATGTTGTCGATGGTCATGTTTCTACGCTGGTTTCTGCGGGTGACCTCCTCATGACCAGTGACGTAGAAGACTTGGTTGCACTTTTGCGAGCCGCGCGTATCGACGCCGTTATTCATCGCTGCTAAGACTTGGGCCAACGAGAATAATGCCATCAACTCGGTACGCCAACATCGAAGCAACTGTCGACCATCAGGCAAATCGTTGCTGAAACGCAAGGATGGCTTTTGGATAGGCAAATCGATCCGGCCGAAACAGATCGTGGCTGGCGCCGGGAATGGTGATGGTTTCGACACCAGGAATTCGGAGCTTGCACTCGTGAAGATTTTCGGGGGTCAACATGCAGCCCGCCTCGGTGCCCGTAGCAACAAGAACGGGAATGCCTGATGCAGCCAACGGTCCGAGGAAATCACGATCGATTGAAGCGCCAAACACTTCCGCTACGACGTGCGCTGAAATTCGTTGGGGCATGGGCTTTCCGCGAAATCTCGTCGACATGAAATTGGGGGCGTGCTCCCGATCGAGATGATGTTCTCCTGCCCAGTAATCGCCGATGCTCACGGTCACAACTCGGCTCGGATTTCGTAATGCGAGTTCCAACCCCCACGTGGTTCCACGAGAAAATGTCATCAAATGGAATTGGTCAATATGTTCCTGTTCGAGCACTGCGGCAAGATCGTCGGCGTGGTCGCTTGCTCGGTATCCAATTAGAGGCGCGTCACTTTTTCCTCGACCGCGAACCTCGACAACCAGTACCCGTCGGGGACTGAAGAAGCGCAGAACCTCGAGGGATTCATCAGCAAAATCGGTGAAGCCCGGCGAGAACAAGATCGGTAGGCCGACGGGTTTTTCGGGCGCGTTGTCAAG
>JAYUVJ010000023.1:0-17974 GCA_043754155.1 Acidimicrobiia bacterium | reverse complement strand
TGCTGCTTCGTTGGCTCCGGGTGCTTCGTTGACGTGTACGGCTACCCATGTTGTGACGCAAGCCGATCTTGACGCCAGTGCAACGTATGTAAACACCGTGAACGGATCCGCTGGTGGAGTCACTGGCGAAGCATCTGACCCTGCTGTGCTGCTACAGACCAAGGCAATTTCCGTGACGAAGCTTGAGACGTCGTCTGGTCCTTATGCTTTGGGTGACACAATTACGTGGACGGTTGCGATCAAGAACACGGGCAATGTGACGTTGTCGTCTGCGTCCTTGACGGAGCAGGCTGGTGTCACGTTGGCGCTGAGTCCTTGTACTGCTGCTTCGTTGGCTCCGGGTGCTTCGTTGACGTGTACGGCTACCCATGTTGTGTCGCAAGCCGATCTTGACGCCAGTGCAACCTATGTCAACACCGTCAGTGGATCCGCCGGCGGCCTGAATGGATCGGCCGCCGATCCAGCGACCCTCACACGAACTCCAGCAATTTCAGTGGTGAAGACCTTGACGGGAGCTGTTCCTTCTGGCGCCGGTGCGCCTGTCGTGTTCTCGGTCGTGTTGACAAACACCGGAAACTTGACCCTCGCAGGTGTCACGCTTGTGGATCCAACGGCGACATTGTCGGGTTGTGTTGTTGCTCCAGGAACGTCGACTCTTGCCTCATTTGCGCCTGGTGCCACCTACGCCTGCACCGCTACTCACGCATTGAGCCAGGCAGAAATAGATGGAGGTATTTATGTAAATACCGCCACTGGAGACTCAGAACAGACACTCCCGAGCAACGGTGTGCGATCGATTGAGATCCCTCAAAATCCGATCCTTTCGGTTGGCAAAGTGGTGAGCGGCGCTGTTCCATCAACTGCTGGTGGCCTCGTGAAGTTCACGGTCACGCTCACGAACTCGGGGAACATGACGTTGACAGGGGTGTCGTTGGTTGATCCGACGGCGACGCTTTCCGATTGCACCAACGCAGGTTCGGCGATTGCCGCTCCCGTCACTGGGCAGATCGTTGTCGTTGGGGCGTCGATAATGTGTGTTGCGACGCATACTTTGACACAGCCAAACGTTGATGCGGGCACTTACACAAACACAGCAACCGGCGATTCAACCCAGACACCTCCCGTCAACGGGGTTGCAACGGTAACGGTCGCTCGTGGTCCGTCAATGTCCGTTGCGAAGACTATTGCCGGAACGATTCCAACGGCCGCCGGTGCAAGCGTTACGTTCAGCGTGACATTGACCAATACGGGAAACGTCACATTGACCGGTGTGACTTTGACTGATCCATCCGCTGCGTTGTCAAATTGTTCGAACGATGGGAAGGCGATCGCTGTTCCCGTGACAGGCCAATCTGTTGGTGTCGCCAAGACGATTACTTGTGCGGCAACCCACGTAGTGACACAAGCGGAAGTCAATGCTGGTAATTACACCAACGTTGCAACAGGTGATTCCGATCAAACCATACCCGTCGACGGAATACGGGTGGTTCCAATTCCTCGGTCACCTTCAATGAGTTCATCGAAGGTTGTGGTTGGCACGGCGCCGACTGCAGTGGGCCAAACGGGTACATTCGCAATTAAATTGAACAACACGGGCAATACGACGCTCACGAGCGTCACCTTGGTTGATCCATCCGCCACTGTTACCGGTTGCACCGATGGCGAGTCGTTAGTGGCGCTTCCCGCTACTTTGGCTCCGGGATCGTCAATAACCTGCACGGCAACCCACGTCATCACGGCCGCAGAAGTTGCTGTGCTCGGTTACACCAACACCGCCATCGGCGACTCGGCTGAAACCGATCCAACGACCGCAACAGTGACCGTTCCGTTGGTGCCGCCTGCGGCGCCAACAACCACGACGACGACGACTACAACAACAACAACCACGACCACAACGGCTGCGCCCCAAGGATTTGTGTTCCTGCCTATCCCGACGGTACCGACAACTACTGCGGCCCCTGCCGTGGCGGCTGCTACAGCCGCTCCGACCGTGGCTCCGGTAACCGTTCCGATTGCCGTTTTGGCCGAGAGCGTCCCCACGACCTCTCCGGTAAATGTGCTGGGTGTTCAAGTGGCTCAGACCGAGCCAGCCTTCACCGGACCGTCCTCGTCTACAAACTCAGCAGGTCTAATGGGCCTTATGGCTCTGCTTGTCGGCTTTGCCCTCCTCAGTGGACAGAGAATCGTTCGAATCCGTCGTCGTAACCGGTAGCAACTAATCATCACTGGGTCAGAAGGGCCCAGCCGATTTGCTTAAAGTTTCTCTCTGGATCACTGGGGTGAATCAACCAAAACTGAAATGTAGCAATCTGTCGGCCAGGGCGAACGCTCGGGCCGACAGTCGCGCCATCACGAAATTCCCAAATTTGTTTACCAGAGCTAGAGCCGCAATAGAAACCAGATTCGGGATAAATTACCTAGTTTGGAATTGAGATTGCGGGGCAATAGAACCACGTGGTCAGTGCTCTTACTGGTCATGTTTCCAGATTTTCGAAGAGGCTCTGCAGCTCAAGGAAAAGCATTTCGTAGTTCCACGAAAAATTTTCAACGCTGTAAGAGCATGCTTTCGAGGCTGGTGTAGAACACCGGATCGACGGCAAACTGCCACCGCTGCCGATCGGGCGAATCCGAAAGCTCACCAAAGGGATGGCATTGAGCTTGCACCTGTAGTTGGTCACGGCGGTGCAAGGGAGCCAAGCGTGAACCCGGCCCGGAAACTCACTTAAAGAAGGCTCAAATGAAAACTAAACATCCACCACGTATCCATAAGAATTTATTGCGGGCCTCGGCGGCGGGGCTTATCGGCGTAGTAACGATCGGGCTTCAGTTTTCGCCCATCGGGCTCAGTTCGGCAAAGGCATCGGGTTTGCCTCCGAGCGGAACCATGCAGAACATCCCCGATAGTGGCGAATGCGCCGACGGGGCCGGACGTTGGGTGAAGTTCGAGACCGGAGGCGGCGACAACACCGGTATCTTGCAGGTCAACGGAGCAAACTCCGGCAGTCCGGCTGGCCAGGCTGACTACAGTTTCAAAAAGGTTGGCGCAAACGATGGAGAATTTTTCGTAAAAAACATTAACATTCCGGATAACTCCGCAAACTTGATCATCTCGGCAGTGGTCGGCAAGGCTGGCAGCACAACGGAGGTCTGGAATTTCTCTCCCGCCACCGCATCTCCAATTCTGTCAATTTCATCAGACAAAAACTTCAGCCAGTTTGCTCTCTGCGTAGTTGACAGGGCCCGGCTAATACTGACCAAGCAAGTGGTAGGGGGTCAAGCTAGCCCTGCTCTGTGGACACTTTCATGGGGTGCAACCAATATAGGAACCGGGACCATGAAGGTCGTGGATCCTGGCACTGCAAACCTCGCCGAATCGGGCGGACCTTCGGGTTACGCCTACACAAGCCTTGTTTGCACGAATTCGACCAGTGCTGGAACCGTTGTTTCCGGAATCAGCAAAACAACCGCCGACCTAACACTTGCGGCCGGCGACTTCGTGACGTGTACATTCACCAACACAAAGGCGACGACGCTCACGCTCGTGAAGTCGGTCATCAATCTGGATGGAGGCACCGAGCCACCCACCGCATGGACGCTCACGGCAACCGGCCCGGTGAGCATTACTGGCCCTTCAGGATCTGCGGCCGTAACCAACGCAATGGTTTCGGCTGGGACGTATCAGCTTTCAGAGAGTTCTGTTAGTGGGTATACGAATGGATCGAGTTGGAATTGCGGCTCGAAAGGCTCCTCGCTCGCTTCAGTCTCGGTGAACGTTGGTGATTCGGTCACTTGCACCATTACTAACGATGACCAGCCAGCGATGCTGACCCTCAAAAAGGTAATTTCTGGAGGTACGTCGGTACTCAAAGACTGGACACTCACCGCAGCGGGACCCACGGTTGGAATTAGCGGTACTACGGGTGAAGTAGCAGTGACCGCTCGAGCTGTTTCCGCGGGGAGCTACTCCCTCTCAGAATCTTCCACGGTAACGGGCTACACGTCTGGTGCTTGGAGTTGCACAGGCGCCAAATCGCTCGTCGGATCGGTGGTCACTCTGCAAAACGGAGCAACAGTTTCGTGTGAAATTGTCAACACACGTGACACTGCAAACGTTTCTGTCACCAAAAATCTGGTCGGTGGCGTTGGGCCTGCAACGTTTGGGTTTTCGTTAGTTTGCACGAACCCGACATTCAATGCTGGGCCCATCAGTATTACCGTCGCTGCAGGGCAAAGCTCTGGAGTCGCTAGCTTTTCTGGAGTTCCTACCGGCGCCGCTTGTACGGTTTCTGAAACTCAAACCGACTCGACATATCTTGGTGCTACGGGTACACAACCTATCGCTTCGGTAAAAAGTGACAGTGGCGTTTCGTTTACAAATACCAAGAAAAAGGCTGTTGTTGATCTGGTCAAGTTGGTTGACAAGACCTTGGTTCAACCGGGTGATTCGGTGAACTACACAATCACCGTGAAGAACCTTGGTAACTACCCACTTCCTAAGGCCGATGTAGTCGTGACTGATAATAAGTGCACATTGGTTGGCCCGGTTGGTGACGTGGGGGCCGACAACGTTCTCTCCATTAACGAGACCTGGACTTACACGTGCTCCAAAGTGATTGCCGATGACACAATCAATATCGCGACGGTTACCTACCCGGGTGGCAAGGATGAAGACACCAAAACTGTGAAGGTACTGAAGCCCGGCATCCAGATTGCGAAGGCAGCTAGCCGTTCCACGGTACACGTCGGAGATTCAGTTACATACACCTATACAGTGAAGAACACAGGCAATGGTCCGCTCTCTACGGTCGGTGTTACCGACGACAAGTGCTCGCCGGCGACCTACGTTTCAGGCGATACCAACAACGACAGCAAACTTGATCTCACTGAGACCTGGTTGTTTACCTGCAATACCTCTCTCACCGACGCCATGATTAACGTGGCACCCAATTCAGTCTTGAACACCGCAACGGCTTCGGGAACTGATTCGTTGGGCAAGGTCTCAACTGCGAAGGCTACGGCCTTGGTAGTCATCATTCATCCGTCATTTGCCATAACTAAGACGGCTAGCGCAACTGCGGTGGTCATCGGAACATCAGTTACGTACTCATACAACGTGACCAATACCGGTGACGTGGCACTGTCGAATATTGTTGTCACGGACAACAAGTGTTCACCCCTCAGCGCTGCAATCGGCGATTCTAACGGTGACAATCTGCTCGACCTTGGCGAAGTGTGGACTTACACGTGTACACAAGCGCTCAACCTCACGACCACGAATATCGCCACGGTCAACGGGGTCGATCCACTTGAAAAACCACTCATGCCCAAAACCGCCACGGTGATGGTCACCGTAAGTGCACCTACGACAACAACAACAACGACTACGACAACGACAACGACGATTGCTCCAACGACAACCACAACGGTTGCTCCACGACAACTGGTGTTCTTGCCAATCCCGACAATCCCATCAACCACAGTTGCTCCGGTAGTATCGGCCCCGCCGGTTGCGACCGCGGCTCCCACTGCTCCTCCTGTCACTACCCCCATCGCCGTGTTGGCAGCGAATGTTGCCACAACGTCCCCAGTGAACGTGTTGGGAGTGCAGGTTTCTCAGACCGAACCGGCATTCACTGGGCCGTCCTCAACGACGAACTCCGCAGCACTTGTGGGACTAAGCGCCTTATTGGTGGGCTTGGCTTTGCTCGCTGGACAACGAATCGTTCGCATTCGTCGTCGCGTTCAGTAGTTATTATCAGCTGGTTGATCGTTAGCGTTTGGATGGACTTGCGTCCACTCGACTAGCAACTGGTTAACCACCCACCTGCAGAAGCAGTCGGCCAGGGCATTAGCTCTGGTCGACTGTCGCGTTGATCCGGCCTGTATGTAAAAGGCAAGCGATTGCGATTGCTCCAATGTGTCGAACGAAGCTGGCGCGTTATGCGGGATCCAACCTTTATTGTCATAGCAACCCTGTAGGTTCGAGGAGCTATGTCAATCGTGTCGATTACCGCTGTTGTGAGTCCCGCAATTGCAGGTGCTACATCCGTCGTTACCGGAAGCGAAAATAACGTCGTGGCGTTCGTCCTGCAGCCGCGTGATACTGCCTACCGGGTGGTTCGGGTGTTGCCTGATGAAACGGGAATTAACAAGGTGTTTGATTACCTGGTCCCAGCGGGAATGCTCGGAGAAGCCATGATTGGGATCGGAACGATGGTTCGTATCTCGTTGCAGGGTCGACGGGTGGGCGGCTGGATCGTTGCACTCGACGTAGAGCCAGCCATGCATGTCGCGAAGTTAAAGCCGGTCGCCAAAATATCAAGCCTCGGGCCCGGCGAGGCCATTGTCAGCCTGGCGCGGTGGGGATCGTGGCGTTGGTGGGGGAAACCCGCACACTTTCTACGCACCGCTTCACCCGCCAACAATGTGAGGGTAATGCCAAAGGTAGCGGTGCTCGATCCCGCTTTATTGCCAATTTCATTAAGTGGCGATCATGGTGCTGCGCTTACCAAAGAGGCATTGGCATCCGTGCCGGTAATCGGTGAGGTGCGACCTGTTCTACTGCAGTTGCCTCCTGCCGCAGATTTGTTTGGGGTCGTTCTGGAGGCTGCCCGTTATGCGGCTGAGCGTGGAGTATTGGTATTGGCCCCAAGCATTTCGGTGGCCACCGCGCTGGCCCGCCGCTTGCGACGTGCTGGGGCGCCCGTAGCGTTGTATCCCAATGATTGGGCGTTGGCGAACGCCGGTGGTTGTGTAGTGATTGGACCCCGCGCTGCAGCATGGGCACCGATTAACCCGGGGGTAATCGTCATTCTCGATGAACACGACGAGACGTACAAAGAAGAACGGATACCCGCATGGAATGCACGTGACGTTGCCCTCGAACGGGCGCGCCGAGGCGTAATACCATGCATACTTACTTCTCCAATTCCGTCTGTTGAATCAAGCGAATTAGCGACAATCACCACTGTTTCCCGGTCGGTTGAGCGTGACGGGTGGCCCGCCGTTGAAGTAATTGACCGGAGCGCTGAAGACCCGGCAAAACAGCGGCTCATTAGTGATCGGCTAATCCCGTTGTTGCGATCGGATCTTCGAGTGGTTTGCATTCTGAACCGCACAGGCCGGGCCAAGTTGTTGGTCTGCGGTTCATGTTCCGAAGTTGCCCGTTGCGAACGTTGCGATGGCGCGCTCATCCAAGAGGCAGGTGATGAAAGGCTCGTTTGCCCGGCGTGTCGAGCGGCTCGACCGATGCTATGTGCCGGCTGTGGAAGCTTCAAGCTACGCAACGTACGAATGGGCATCACTCGAGCACGTGAGGAACTTGAAGCCCTGGCGCTGCGCCCTGTAGCTGACGTAAGTGCACCTACGGTTGAAATTCCGGACGGTGTTCGACTGTTTGTAGGAACAGAAGCGTTGTTGCACCGAATTGGCAGTTGTGATGCAGTGATTTTCTTGGACTTCGACACTGAACTGTTTGCGCCGCGTTATCGAGCAAGCGACGAATCCTTGGCGCTCATTGTGCGAGCAGCAAGAACTCTTGGAAGGCGTGCTCGCAAGGATGGCGCAACTCGGGGACGTCTTGTTCTGCAAACCCGGACTCCTGGTCATTTGGTTGTGCAAGCTGCGGTGCGGGCCGATCCTTCGCTACTCCGCGAAGTAACTCGCGAACAGCGCAAAGCCTTGCTACTTCCGCCATTTAGAGCAATTGCTTTGGTGGAGGGGGCAGGAGCAGCGATGGTTGCTGCTCAATTGCGAGCGTTGGCCGATGCTCCAAATGTTGACGGGCCACCTGAAGGACCGTTTCTCGTTCGCGGACGAAACCATCCGCACCTGTGCGCAAAACTTTCGAAAGTGCAGCGACCAACCGAACGAGTTCGTGTGGAGGTTGACCCGCTGCGCATGTAATGCACTTTGATCGACGATACACACCTATCCCTGAAGCTAACTGTCTGAAACGAATTCGAGGCGCCTCAGGTAATTTCTCCGGTAAACGAAGGGATCAATCCTCCAGTTCTTAATTTGGCACGCGGCACGATGGCTGCTCGGCCAACCAGGCCAGTGCACCGTTTAAAATAGGGTCGGCTTCGGTTCCTAGTTTGGCCCAGTCGCTCGCTATTGGCACATCGGGGGCAATGGGGTTTTCGTATGGTGTGCCTGTTCGATCGGTGTCGACCGCGGTCATGATGTCCAGAAACGCACCATCGTTCAACACAGTACGAACGTTGTAAGTGGTGAGCCCATAGGTGATCTCACCGAACGATCGACTGTTTACCCGGCCCCGAAATGCCAACGCTGTGGCCTCGCCTGCGCTCGCCGTTAGCCCGCTTTGTAACACGGCAACCGGAACCTGACCCAACGCTGGATCAGGGCCGTAGGGCTTGGTCACCGTGATCATGGCCGATGCTTCATTGTGGACAGCGCCTGCGCCGTAAGACCACCGTGCAATCGTGCCCTGGGCATCAATTTGGCCACCCACAACTCCCTCGCCTAGGAGCGGGCCTAGACCGCCGAGCATGGCAAAAATGTAGCCACCACGGTTTCGACGAAGATCAACGACCCATCCACATTTTGGTGGGCTGTTAATTGTGGCAATCGCATCGTGAAGCTCCTGGGCATACAGCGTTTGAGCGGTGGTATCCCCAACAATGCCCGGGACATCGAGCAATCCAAACGTTCCGGCCACAGCGCTACCGACCTGTGGCCGCGTCACCACTACCGCGGTGGGAACGCCAACGGTAGTGATTTGGCCGACGGTTAGACGAAAGGTCAATGGTTTGCGCACGTTCTTTCGCACCACGCTTAGTGTGATGATGTTCGGCAGATCACCTGCTTCGTTGCGTTGAATGATCAATTGGTTTCCGGAGCGCTTCGGAGTTTTGCCATCGACCCGATCAATCCGATCGCCAACACGTAAGCCACCCCGCTCTGCTGGGCCGTCAACCGAAACCGTCGCCACGATGCGGCTAGGCCACTGAGCCACAAAACCAAACGACACAATATTGCCGGTCGTCTGACGAACGGCCACTATCGGTCGAGTGAACGATGAGTGATGATCATCAAGTTTGGCCACGACCTTAGAGATGACGGGGTAAATGGCTTCATAACTCGTAGCCGCCGCTCCATCGCGTTCGGCCGAAGCCCTTACCTCAACCCAATTGATTTTCGATTTTGTGTAAGCCTGACGTTCAATAAAGTCGAGGGCGGCCCCAAGATACTGCTGAGGTGTGGGTGCCGCAATGACAGCCGCGAGTGAAGGTGCCGTGTCGGTAGTTTGTGCTTGAACCGAATTGATGGAGGCAAATCCGGCCAAAACGAGCGCTCCGGAACACAAACGCACCCACGCCCGAAATCTCGGGTAACGAGGAACCACACCATTACAAGCCACCGCATGAGCCTAGGCATACTGAACGGTGTTATAGGCGATTACGCCAGCCGAGTGGGCCAATGATATCCAGCGATCAGGCTCAATAACAAGCACATCATGAAGCTTGATTCTTTCATCGTGGAGTCTCCACGCGGCTATGCGCCACGCTGAGGATTCGGCTGGTTCAACCCAAATTGATGGCTCGCCAAACGTTTCCCCGGAATCTAAAACCGACTGAGGTGGCTCGCGATGCTGAGGACGAACCACTCCCAGAATCAAACCGCATGGTATGCGCCCGTTCGGTAGTGATGGGCAAAACAAGCCAATGACACGGTCCATGTCGTCGACCGAGTTTCCTCTCAGGGCAACGTGAAGGAACGGCACCCGGTCGTGATCAAGTACGAGCACCACGAGCCCCGATTGAAAGGTCGACGAACGCAGCAGCTCAAAGGTATCAATAGCGTCGTCAGGAGTTTCGATTGGCCAGGGAGTGAGGTCGTCCGGAGGGGAGAGAGGTCCTTTAGCCAAGAACTCGGGTTTCGAGTCATCGGCCCACCATCCGCCGGCAACGAAATCATCCCCGAATTCAGCGCCGAACTCATCATCCGGAAGTTCATCGTCGAGTTCGTCCGCCAATAGCTGGTCAAAAAGTTCGCGTTCTCCTTGGTCGTTGAAAAGAAGAAAAAGATCGTGGCCCGTGGATTCACCATCATCCTCATCCTCATCGCCGGGCTCATCCTCGGGACCTGCCTCGACGGGATCTGGACGGATCGAAGTTTGTGTGTTGGTGGCGGACCATAGCGCTCTAGGAAGAAGTTCAAGGCCGGGCGCCGCGGGAACCGCAGGATAGCAACGATGGCCATCGGTAAAGGCCCATTGAGGTTCTCTAATTAGTTGGGTTTGACCATCCATGCCTGATGAGGGGAGGACTGGAGCGTTAGGTTCTGCCGGACCATGACGATGCTGTGGAGTGTTCCTGGGTTGATCCCGTAAACGTGAAAAAAGCGAACCGGTCCGAGCAAACGGGCGGGCGAAACGAGAGGACCTGACATCGGGCATAGCGCCTCCAGCGGCGAGATTGGCCCTTTTACGAGGCGTTTCGAATATCGCATACAACGCGCGCGTTCGAACGGCTCAGGACCGATAATCAATGAGGGGAAGCTCGCACTCAACCTTACGGAGGGGGTATGACAAAAACTGGGAACCGAAGTATCTCGAGAAATTGTCCCGAGCAAAATTGTCGCAACGACGAACCTCCGAGTTCCGAAGATCCACCGAACGTTTTGAACCGGAGCGGAACAAGCATGTTCAGCCAACGATGTTGGCGAGAAACGTTTCTACCTCAGAACGATCACGTGTTCGTTTCAATGGAGGCAATGCCGCTAGTAATTCATAACGATACGACTTGGCAGTGTTCAAACGTGGATCCATAATTGCCACCACCCCACGATCTGAGGAAGTGCGTATGAGTCGACCTGCACCTTGGGCCAACAACATGGCTGCACGCGGAAGGTCGATAGTTTTGAACGCGTTATCGCCAGCCTTTTCACGACGAGCCACCAACAACGGTTCATCCGGTCGGGCAAAGGGCAACTTGTCGATCGTCACTAAACTCAACGCTCGGCCCGGCACATCGATACCCTGCCAAAACCCCATGGTGGCAAACAAACACGACGTTTCATCCTCAGCAAAGGTCTTAGTAAGTGCAGGCTTGGGCAAATCACTTTGCGTCATCACCCGAAATGGCAAAGCGGGTTTTCGGGCAGCCATTGCTTCAGCGGCATTGCGCATGCCCTTCCACGACGTAAACAAGGCCAGAGTGCGACCACCCGCGGCAATCATTAACCTGGCCAATTCTTCGTGCATGGCTGGTTCAAACGAAGCACCACGCGGGTCAGGCAAATGCACAGCGCAATACAGGATGCCTTGGTTTGCGTAGTCGAAGGGACTGCCCACATCGAGCGTGTCAGTGTTATCGGTTTTTAAACCTAACCGGGGTCCCAAATTGGAAGGAATTGTTGCACTGGCAAACACTGCGGTGATCTGCGACCAAATTGTGGCTGCCAACGCGCCGGCAACTTCGATTGGCGCAATACGCAAGACCGGGCCGCGAAATTTGTTGGCCGCTTCGACCCACGCGACACGCTCGCCGGAAGTAAGTACATTTATTTTTTCAAACCCGTCGGCTTCATCGAGCGCTTGTGCGGTGGTCTCAAAAGGATCGGCATCGGGGTCAAACGATTTGGCAGAAACCCCTAAACCACCAACACCGCTGCTGATACCAATGACCGAGGTACGAACAGCACCCATTTCCATAGCGGCCGTAATTTCTTCAGCGAGCGAGGTCGCACCCTGGACGGCGCGGACCTTGCGCGGACCAATTCCGCCGGCCGCGTCATCTGGGACCGAACGCAACAACGTCAACGTACGATTTACCCGGTCAAGCGCCGTGACCAACGCTGCCCGAATCGAATCATGCGCACCTGGACCGTTCACCAGTCGCTGACCCTCAAACGGTGTAAGTGCTGCCTCAATACGAATTCCGGCGTCTACCAAATCGACGTTGACATCCAAATCGGCGATAACCTGCCGTGCGCGGCCGGCAAGAAACGAGAACCGCCCGGCGGAAATCTCCACACCAAAGGAATCGGCCATGATGTCTTCAACCTCGTGAGCCTCATCGAAGATCACCAAATCGTGCTCCGGTAACACATGTCCGCCGGTCCGTACGTGTTGACCATAGAGGTGCGTATTGACAACTACAACATCGGCTTCTGCAGCCTTTTTGCGGGCTTTCTCGGCAAAGCATGACTCCCCACTTGGGCACTTGGCAGCGCCCGGACACTCGCCAGCGCTCACACTGACGGCGGACCACGATTGCGCAAGAGGCTCGAAATCGAGCTCCGAACGGTCTCCTAACTCAGTCCTAGTTGACCATTCCGCCAGTTTGATGACCTCTTTCAGCACCCGGTCAGGATCAATACGCTTTCCTATATCGTCATCACCCAATAGGGAGAGCTGATCTTTACCTGAAGCAAGTCGCATTTCCATGGCCTTCTGCACGCAGAAGTAATTGGAACGGCCCTTCAACACAGCAAAAGCAAACGGTTCGCTCATTCCAGGATTCAACACACCCTTCAGATGCTTCTGAAGGAATGGAAGATCCTTGGCCGCTAACTGGTCTTGTAGCGCTTTTGTGGCGGTTGAAACCACAACCTTTGACCCGGAAAGCAACGCGGGGACCAAATAACCCAACGACTTTCCCGTTCCGGTTCCCGCCTGAACTACGAGGTGGCGCCCGCTCGTCACCGCATTGCCAACTGCTCGGGCCATAGCAAGCTGCCCGTCCCGGACCTCTCCGCCACCAGGAAGCGCGCTAGTAGCTATGTGCAAGGCACGGCCGATAGCGTCTTGGGCCACCGGTTTGGTTCCCTGGCTAATGGTGACGGGCGTTTTGGTGATGGATCCGTCAGACATGGGAAGCCAACGCTACCGGCTTGCGTCCGCACCGTCGGGAATACTCCGAACACGTGTTTGTGAGGAGAAGGAGCGCTGCAGGGACGGGTTGCCAGCAAGGGTTCCTTTTGCCTAGCTACCTCAGGACAGCTAAACGGCTACCCAAGTTATAGAGAAACCTGTTAGGGACCGGTGATTTGCGTAGGTTTTGTGGACGTTGCTCGTTATCGCCTCTAGTTACCCGCTTGGCGAAAGACCCGGCACTAACGTCAGATGCGTGTTTCGAACACCAACCCCCTCCACCCTGCCCGAAGGAATTGATCCAAACCGTATTCCGGTGCATATCGCAGCTGTTATGGACGGAAACGGTCGATGGGCATCACGACGGGGCCTTCCTCGAACCGATGGACATGCCGCCGGGGAAGAAGCGTTATTTGATGCGGTGAATGGTGCTTTGGATCTTGGAACAAAATGGTTCACGGTCTATGCCTTCTCAACCGAAAACTGGCGCAGACCGGTCGACGAAGTGAAGTTCCTCATGCACTTCAACGAATCAATTTTGGTCCGCCGCAGAGATGAACTCAATGAACTTGGCGTTCGGGTGCGTTTTATTGGTCGGCGAAACTGGCGTGTGCCCCGTCGGCTGATCCGCCAAATTGAAGAAGCCGAATCACTCACCCGCAACAATCGCCGCATGACCCTTTCGTTTGCCTTTAACTACGGTGGACGTGCCGAACTGGTCGACGGTATCTCTCGAATGATTGAAGATGGTGTCTCAGCCAAAGACGTTGACGACAAACTGATTTCGAAATATATGTATGCACCAGATATGCCCGATCCCGATCTGATGGTGCGAACATCTGGTGAACATCGCACCTCGAACTTTTTGCTTTGGCAGTTGGCCTACTCAGAATTGGTGTTCACCGATACTCTGTGGCCGGATTTTCGCCGTGTCGATCTCTTCGATGCGGTTCGGGAGTACCAAAACAGGGCACGACGCTTTGGTGGGGTTGAGTCGGTTGAAGGCCCTCAAACTTAAGTGCACCTAGTAGGTTCAAGGGTGTGGCCAGAAGGTCTGCGAACGGTAGGGAAAGGGGGTAGATGTGGCTTTGTACCGCTGTAACGCCATTGTTCTTCGTACCTACAAACTCGGTGAGGCTGATCGTATAATAAGTTTCTGTACTGACACCCGCGGAAAGGTTCGCGCCGTCGCCAAAGGTGTCCGCAAAACGAAAAGCCGCATTGGCGCCCGGTTGGAACCAACTTCTCACGTTTCGCTGCTGATGTACGAAGGGCGCGGTGATCTTGACGTGGTCTCCCAAGCTGAAACCGTGGAGATCTACAGGACAATCCGTGAGGACCTTGACCGACTCACTCACGCAACTGCTTTGCTTGAAGCTGTGGATCACGTGAGCATTGAGGGCCAGGACGATCCCAAGCTTTACGCCATGCTCGCCGGAGCGCTTCGTCAACTGAACAAGGAAGACTCACCAGTTTTAGTCTCCGCGTTTTACTGGAAAATCCTGGCTCACGAGGGGTATACGCCCATGCTCGAAGGATGCGTTCGTTGCGGAACTGCCGGGCCACTCGTTGGTTTTGATGTTGCGGCCGGGGGAGTGACGTGTCGCTCGTGCAGTGTTGGTGTTGCTCTGTCTGCTGCAACCCTCGCACTTTTGGAGCGCATCCTCGGAGGTGGCCTTGCTAGTGCGTTGCGCGAACCCGCCTCTACGGCCACTCACGAAGTGGAACGACTTGCCACGAACGCGTTGGAATTCCAGCTTGAGCGCCGGCTCAAGGCGGGCCGACTCCTCGACAAAGGATGATCCAATTGAGTTCCGCAAATTTCAATCCGGATGCCAACACCACTAAAACCACTCCACCCAACGGCGAAGTAGGTAAGGACCAGGCAATCAACGGCGACGCAACCAGCACAGTCAAGGTTACGAATACTAAAAATGCTGCCGCGGAGGCCGAACGGATTCGAAGTTTGCGGCAAATGAAAATGTTCGCCACGGCACTGCTGTTGCTTGTCACCGTTGGGTTTTTAGTTGCTCGGATTTTCGAAGATCAACATGGTTGGCTCGGATACGTGCGCGCTGGATGTGAAGCTGCGATGATCGGCGCCTTGGCCGACTGGTTTGCGGTCACTGCCTTGTTTCGTCATCCCTTAAGCATTCCTATTCCACACACCGCCATCGTTGCTGAACGGAAGACTGAAATCGGGAAGGGGTTAGGTGAATTCGTTGAAACTAACTTTCTCACCCCCGACGTGCTTGGGCCCAAGATCGCGGCAATAGAACCCACGCAACGCCTCGCTCGCTGGATCGTTAAGCCCGAAAACCTGGCCATTGCAACTCAGCGGATTGCACAAGGCGCTGCCAAGGTTTTGGATTCCATTGATGACTCCGAAGTGACGGTCTTTCTCGAGGGGCGTATCGCCGCAGTTGTCACCAAATTCCCACCCGCTCCAACATTGGCCCGAGTGTTGCGCAACGCAGCTGCGAACGGCCAGCGAGAACAAATCGTTGACGGAATCCTAAAACGAGCTCACAACGCGCTGTGGGACAACCGCGATGCAATGGCGCACCAATTCATTTCCGAGTCACCTTGGTGGGTGCCGAATTCTGTTGATCAACGCATGTTTGATAGACTTTTTGCGGGGATAACTACGACCCTTGGGACTATGCGCTCCGACCATAATCATGAATTGCGCTTGGCGTTAGATCGCAGAATTGATCGCTACATCGTTGAGTTAGAAACCAGCCCAATCTTGGCCGTGAAGTTCGATGTGGCTGTTCGTGAAGCGTTAAATCATGCAACTGTTCGATCTGCAATTACTGGATGGTGGGCGGATACCCGAGTGCAACTTGCCGGAGAGCTAGCCGAACCGAGTTCGAAGGTACGCGAACGTATCGCTTTGAGTGTTGAAGCGCAGGCGTTGAGCATTCTTGGCGACCAACCACGCGCACAACGCTACAACGACGGTATTCAACGAATCGTGGTCGGTGCAATTACCTCCTACGGACATGAGTTAAGTGGACTGATTTCCGCAACCGTGGAGCGATGGGACACCGAAGAAACTGTCACCCGAATCGAGCAACAAATCGGACGAGACCTGCAATTCATCCGAATCAACGGAACGATCGTCGGTGGACTTGTCGGCGTGCTGCTCTATATCTTTGGAAAACTTCTTTAGGCTCTGAACATGCTCCGGTAGAAAATCCTGGATTGGATTACGGGTGGCGCTAAGGGCCTTTGCCGCCTGATGGTGCAATCAACCGCTACGGTGTTGCCTCATAGATGGTTCATTTTTGAAAGGATGCGGGAATCGTGGAGCGATGGGACGTTATGGGAACGCGCTTCGGCATTATTGCCGGGCTTTGGCGTTACCCCGTTAAATCGCTGCAAGGGGAGCGGCTCGACAACGGTCGGCTCTCTTCTCGTGGGCTCAACGGCGATCGTGCTTTTGGGATTTTCGAACGCTCGTCAGATGTATTGCTCTCGGCCAAACGAGTGCCGCAGTTGCTCGAGGGCAGCGCAGTCATCGTAAATGAGGGTGAACATGGATGCGACCTTGTCGCAGAGTTGACGTTTGGTTCGCAAACTGTACGAAGCAATGACACCAACATCGACGACGCTTTGAGTGCCTGGCTTCAAATTGATGTGGAACTCCGCCAGCCGCAAACTGGTCGCCGTTCCGTGGTGGAAACCCAAGTTGACTTGGACGATGATTCCCAAATGGCCGAATTCAGCACACGTGCCGGCGTATTTTTCGATAGCTGTTCGCTGAACCTGGTTTCCACAACGAGTTTGGCTGCGGCGGCAGCTCTGTACCCGGCAGGAAGTTGGGGTATCGAACGATTTCGGCCCAATGTCCTGATGGAAACCGAAGCCTCGATCACGGAATCTTCCACCGACGAAGAGGGTCGTCCGGGGTTCGTTGACGATGAGCTGGTTGGCTTTGTGGTGAGCGTCGGATCAGTGGACGTTGTGGTTATAAAGCGTTGTGACCGATGCGTGATGATTACCAGGCCAGTTGGAGCCTTTGGCCGAGACAGAGCTCTACTGCGAACTCTGTCTCGCTTTCACGGAAATGAACTTGGTATTGATGCCATGGTGAATGGGGAGGGGCTCGTGACCGTTGGTGATCCAATCACGTTGCTTCGCCGCACGTGAGCCCGTTCTAGTCGTCACCAAGATTGTTCAGGATCGGGCCTTTGGCGAACCAATTGGCTGCTTGTTAGTAGGCGCACCCGATGACAGATAACAGTTCCCTTTGTAATCATGCCCTCGGTAGCGCAAAACAATGCTATTGGTTTCTCATGGCTTCGGCCGACATGGCGAAGTATGAATCGAATCGAATTCGAAGATCATCGGGGACATTGAGATCATCAAGCGCTCCACCCATCGCGGCTAACCAGTGGTCCCGTTCGATCTCGCCAATGACGTAGGGCGCGTGACGCATGCGAAGCCGTGGATGGCCACGAACATCGGAATAGGTCGTTGGCCCGCCCCAGTACTGCATCAAGAATAAGGCCAATCGTTGTTCAGCAGGACCCAAATCGTCCTGGTCGGGGTACAACGGCAAAAGCACGTCATCGGTTGCTATGCGTGCATAGAAACCCGCAGCTAGGGCAAAAAAGAATGCAGATCCACCGACTGCCGAATAAACCGAATCAGCATCGTCGGGCAGTTTCGTAGTGATCTCCATGACTTAATAATCTTGCCATGCGGCTCCCGTGTTCGACGCTGAGGGCCAAACCGTCATCCCGGGTGACGATTTCACCCGGAAACACATCCGAGCATCCTCGTCTGACATGGGAGTATTGGGTCAAGACCTCGCAGACTCATCGGTGGTAGTAAGTCCAATTTCACCCTGTCGTGTAACCGGGTCCAACGAATCTCAGCACTAACCTTGAGCGCTATGTCGAAGTTCCCTGATCTGTTCGATCGCGTTGTCAGCCTGTGTAAACGGCGTGGATTTGTGTTTCCTTCGGCCGAAATTTATGGCGGATTCCGCTCGACGTATGACTACGGACCACTTGGTGCCCTCATGCTTCGCAACGTCAAAGATGCCTGGCTGCGCTCTATGGTGCAGGAGCGTGACGACGTGTTGTTGATCGACGCCTCTATTCTCAATCCACCTCAGGTGTT